>WQRV01000016.1 GCA_009786575.1 Chitinispirillia bacterium
AGAAAGAGAAAGAGCAGGTGCTGGGACAGATACTGATGGCGTTTTCAGACAAACCGGCTATCACCAATGTGTACGTCGTTTTCGAGCGGGGCGCGTACTTCCCGGCTACCCGTACCGCTCTTGGCCAGTATTTCAGCATCGACGCGTTCCATCCGGAGTCCGGCGGCGGCATTGAGCTGTTTTTTGACCCGACTTTCGAGATAAGCGAGGATGATGACTGGTATTTTATGCCCAAGAATACGCAGCGCGTGTATCTGACGGAGCCGTACGAATACACCTACCCGGATGAGAAGCGACCGCGCAAGATGATTACGCTGGCCTCGCCGCTCTACGTAAATGGGGAGTTTATCGGCGCGGTGGGGATCGACATGGAGCTGTCCATGCTGTATAAAGTAGTGTTTGAGGAGCTCAGAGACACCGCCACCGGCGGCTACGCGAAACTCGTTTCGCACGAGGGGGTGCTGGCCGTGCACCCGCAGTACGATATGCTGATGACGGAGATTGGCCGCGATATGGAGAAAGACGACCTGAAGGAACTTCGGGCCGCCATAAGCGGCGGCGAGTACTGCCGCATCAAAAACGTTACGGCCGGCAAAACCACGCTTATGTCTTACGTCCCCATGCAGCCCGCCGGGATAGAGGAGCCCTGGTCGCTTGGGTGGAGCGTATCGCTCGACGCGCTGCAGAACGAGGCGAAGAGGGCGCAGAAGCAGAGCATAATGATGGCCGCCAGCTGCACTGTCGCGTGGGGGGTATTTTTGCTGATATTCATGTCGGCTGTTTTCGGCAACATCACGCGGACGGTTGATACGCTCAAAAAGATGACCGTGGGCGACGGCGACCTGACGATACGGCTCGCGGAGCGCGGCCGGGACGAGTTCGGCCAGATGGCGCGGGGGCTTAACGGGCTGATAGACAAGCTGCACGCCACGGTAAAGAGGACACAGAAAGACTCGAAGAAGCTGCTGAATATGTCGGCGGGGCTTCTGGATTTGTCGCACGGCCTGTCGGAGTCGGCGGAGGTGACGCTCGACCGCTCCGGGAGCGCCGCGCAGGAGAGCGGCGACGCGAACGGAGACGTGCAGGAGATCGCCACGGAGGCGGAGCGGGTGAGCGCGAGCGCGGTGGAGCTGTCGGCGACCGCAAACGAGATGGGCGTCAGCATGGACGCGATGGTCAAGACGGTGAAGGGGATGAACGAGGGGTTTACCAAGATGACCGGCGAGGCGCGGCAGTCGAAATCCATTGCCGACGAGGCCATAGCGGAGGTGGCCGACGCCATAAAGGTGATCAGCGCGCTGGGCGCGTCGGCTAAGGAGATCGGGCAGTTTACGGACATCATCATGGGCATTGCCAAGAAGACGAACCTGCTGGCGATAAACGCCACTGTGGAGGCGGCGCGCGCGGGCGAGGCGGGCAAGGGTTTTGCTGTGGTGGCCGGCGAGGTCAAGCAGCTGGCGAGCCAGAGCGCCTCTAACGCGAACGACATAACAAGCAGGATAGAAAGCATACAAACGGGCGCTGGCAACGCCGTTGACGTAATCAACAAAATATCCGCCACGATGTCCAGAATCAGCAGCTCGGCGAACTCCATCGCGCAGAGCATAGAGCGCGAAACTAAAACGAGCGACGAACTGGCCAATTCCGTAACGCAGACCAACGCCGGGGCAAAGCAGGTAATGCTGGCGATAAGCGGGATAGCCGCCTCGGCCCAAAACTCCGCCAAAAGCGCGGGCGACGCGGCGCACGGAACGGAAATCGTTTCCGGCAGCATCCAAGAGATAAACGAAAACGCCGGAAGGGTCAACGATTACTCGATGGAGCTGAAAAGCTCGGCGGAGTCGCTCAAGGCCATGGCGGAGCATTTGGATTCGATAGTGTCGAAGTTTAAAACATAATATCATACAGAACTCATCAGCCATGCACATTTTATTCCGGTATTGATTTTTCCGTTGGAAATGTTGTATATTCTATATTATGAATATGACGCAGCGGCAGTTTCTGACCGAGATCCTCGACAAAACCTCCCACATACGGGGCGGCATCACCATGCAGGATGTCGATACCGTAGTCAACGCCATTGACGAGCGTGAGGAACTTATCGCGGCCTACCTTAGGGCGAATTTCGGCCCGCTTGACGGCGATTGCATGAGGATTGCCCGCCAGATCGCTGCGCTTGACGAAGAGAATACCGCCGGGTTAAAAAAGATGATGGATGAGTGTCAGGAGAAAGTCTTTGAGGCCCGCCGCAAGATAAAGGAGCTCCAGACCGGCAAGAAGGCGACGCACCAGTACCACGGCGCCGCCGGGTCCAACAGGGGAGCCGTGTTCGACTTCAAACAGTAGGTTCAGGCAGGTTTCCGCCGCCGGCGCGCCACAATCACCACCGTCAACGCCCCCGCCAGGGCCATTATTGCCACCATGTATAAAATTGCGGGTGCGGATGATTGACGCACATCCGGCGCGTTGACCGCCAATACCAGGGCCGGCAGCGTATCCCCGCAAACGCTTGAGGCTGTTATCCTGATTTGATCCGTAGAGATGTCCGGTATCAGCCACTCCGTAGTGCGGTTTTCATCATCGGTGGCCAGTATCTCCGCCTTTGGGATGATGTCGAATGTCCACGCGCTGCACGCCGGGGATGGCCCCGCCCATAAAGCCCCGGCTATGCCGGTGGGCGTGATGACCGCATCCCATTTCCATTCCGTCCCCATCCACGGCCGCGCGCCGGCCTGCTTCCACTCGAGCAGCAGCCCGTCAACCTGCACGCTGCGCCCCCGGCGGTCAACCGCATTGCCGTCCGCCGCGCTTTGGCCGGTGACGCCTGCCGTCAATATCGCTATAAAGAGGATTATTTTACGCATCTGAACCCCACGCTTACTTCCGCGAAAGTAGGAGCGAACCAGTGCCTGTTCCGTATACGCATCTCGTCCGCCCCGCTGTACCACCCTCCGCCGCGGATCACCCTGTAGTACCCTGCGGGGGGGCCGGCCGGGTTGGCGTCGTCTGCAGTCTCGTAGAAGTCGGCGGCGTAGAAATCCGCCGTCCACTCCCAAGCGTTGCCGGTCATGTCGTACAGCCCGTAGCCGTTGGGCGCGAAACTGCCGGCGTTTTTCAGGCTGCCCACAGCGCAACGGCTGTTGTCCGGCGGGCTTGCGCCCCACGAGTATTGTGAAGATGGGGATCCCCCCGCCGCCGCGTACTCCCACTGCGCCTCGGTGGGCAGGCGCATCCCCTGGCTTGCGCAGTAGGCCCGCGCCTGCTGCCACGTAACGCATACCACCGGGAGGTTAGCGCCGCGCAGATGGGTGGGCACGGTAACGCGCATGAAGCTGCGCCCGGTCCACGCCATGCAGCCGCCGTTGTCGTAGTGCGCCGGGGCGCAGCCGCCGCCGTCCACGCACGTCTGGTACTGGGCCTCGGTAACCTCCCGCGCCATCATGCCGAACGGGGCCATCCGGATGGCGCGCGCGGGCTGCTCGTCGGCCTTGCCGCCCTCCGACCCGCGGGTAAACGCCCCCCCCGGTACGCGCACGAGCCCGTCCTGGGCGCAAACAGGGGCGGTTACGGCGGCAACGGCTATAATCGTCAGGATGGCGGCGGCGGTTCTGGTCATAATAGTAATATAATATTTGGTATTGACACCGAAATTCATGTATATTTTTATCATGGGCATATAAGTATACCATCGGCATATAGTTATACAAACCATTTCAGGGCGGCTTGTAGCCGCCCGCTGTGCCGGGATGGGAACATCAACAAACCAAAAAGGAGTTAGATTACCATGCAGGACAAGGTTATAGCAGCAATAGACGAGATCCGCCCCCGCTTGCAGGCCGACGGCGGAGACATCGAGTTCCTCGGGATCACCGCCGACAACGTGGTACAGGTGAAACTGCAGGGCGCGTGCGCGGGGTGCCCCGGCGCGGCCATGACGCTCAAAATGGGCGTCGAGCGCATCATCAAAGAGCGCGTCCCGGAAATCAAGAGCGTAGAGAACATCAGGTAGCGATGTCTGCCGGGGCCGCCACCGCCGCGGGCGTTGACACCTCCACGGATACAGACGCGAAATCCGCCGCTATGGGTATAGATTCCAAAGCCGCGCGGGCTGTGCCGTGGAGCAAGTTCCCGTTCCTCGCGTTTTGCTGGGCCAGCCTTACATTGGTCGCGGCGGCCGAGCTGCTTCTGGTGTACCTCGTCTATCCCCGGCTCGACGCCTTGGGGCCTGTCCCCCTGTATGCTTTTCTCTCGGCAGCCGGATTATTGCTGCTGATACTGGGCGGCGGGCTGACGCTCATCACCGTTACCTCATTGACGGGCATCGACCTCCTCTACCCGCACGGCCGCCGCTCCGTTACCGTCAAGTACCTCTTCCCAATAGCCGTGCTTCTCGCCAAGCTGATACGGTACGACAGGGCGAGGCTGATGGCGTCGTTCGTCAAGGTCAACAATTCGCTTACCATCGCGCAGGCCAAGAGGATAAGGGGCAACAGGATACTCGTGCTGCTGCCGCACTGCCTGCAGATTGACGTATGCAACAGGAAGATCACTACGGACCTCTCCAACTGCGTGCGCTGCGGGAAGTGCCCGGTGGGCGGGTTTATAGAGGCGGGGGAGAAGTACGACCTGAAGATAGAGGTGGTAAACGGGGGTACATTGGCCCGCAAGCGCGTGGCGTCGTGGCGCCCGCAGGGGATCATAGCGGTGGCGTGCGAGAGGGACTTGACGCTGGGGATACAGGACGTCCACCCGGTGCCTGTTTACGGGGTGATAAACGACAGGCCGCACGGGCCTTGCGTTAATACGTGCGTTGACATGGATAATGTGGATCAGGCTATAAAATTTTTCAAGGGGAATGGGGTATAATTATGGATATTGAAATGCTGCGCGAATCTGTTTTGAACTTTACCGGCGACAGGCTGCTCGAAATTTACCGCAATGAGCGCGGCGACTACCATCCCGACGCGTTCAAAGTTTTCGAAGAGGAGCTGGCGCGCCGGGGTATCGATACGGCCGCCAGGGTTAAGGCGGACGAGCAGTCCGAGTTCGCCGCCGCCTGCGCCGATGCCGCCGTGAAGAACCTAAACCGCGACGACTTCGTACCGCTCGGCCACCCGTTCCTCAAGGCCGACGCGGTCGTAGCCAACACCATACTGCACGACAGCAAGGTGCCCTACGCAATCGTCAAGCACGACCTCACCCAGATCGAACAGGCGGACACGGTTCTGCCCTCCTCGGTCTTCGGCATCGTCCCCGTAGCCACGCAGATAGAGGCGTTCAACGTGATGGTCTACAAGGACGCGCTCACCGCCGCCCGTACCCTCATAGAAGAGCACTTCGGCATCGACAAAAATTACTGCGGCGGGCTCTACGGCGGGTTCTACGTTTTGCGGCAGTCAAACTTCATCGACCGCCTGAAAACCTTCAACTTCAACGATGTCACCATGTCCGACGGCGCGGCGAGCGAGCCGGTCGAGGTTGGCCTGTCAAAAGAGGAGAGGGCCGCCATCGTCAAACTGTCGGGAACCCTTATGAAAGAGGCGGAGGATATCGAGGAGGAGCAGGAGAGGATAGTCTTCTTCTATGACAGCTTGGAGGGGATAATGAAAAAAATGAAGCAGGAGTCGCCGTTGCTCACGCGGACGGAGTTTCTGGCTATCATAGAGATGTGCCAGATATACTGCGAGGACGAGCGGTACGACCCGGCGCTGAACAGCGTCGCGGAGTCTATATTGGACTTTTTTCTGGGTTAATCCTGCCAGACAATTTCCGCATGGGACTGGAAAGCCGCCAAAGAGTGCATTGATGTTGACGAGGTGCTGTGTACGCGCAGCCCCCTCCCCGGCCCGGTCGAGGCGAAGATTGAGATGTCTTTGCAGACGCAGCTGGTGCGGACGGAGCGCGTCATTGCGAAGGCCTCGTTCAGAATATCGGTTCTGGTGCGTTTGAGCGTCTTGTACTCTACGCGGTAGATACCCTCTTCGTTCATGTACGTGTCTACCAGCTCGCCGAACGGCTTTACGAGGTTGCTGACTAAGTTGGCCCTGTCGCCGAAGAGGGCGCGCATCTGCTCTTCGGTCTCCCTCACCTCCTTTGCCGCCCCCTTGTCGCGGTAGGCCTGCAGCAGACCTTGCCACGCGGAGAGGTTGTAGCGGTTGAAGGAGATTGCTATGCGGTAGAACCTGATTACGTTGTCTATACTGGGCGCCGGCGAGTTTTGCGCCGCCTCGCCTGCCGGTGAGCTTTGAGCCGCGTTTGCCTGCGGGCTTGCCGCCGCGTTTGCCGCGGCCCGGGCGGAGTCTATGTAGTTGTTTGCCTCCTGCTTTTGCTGGTTGCTTATGCGGTTGCGCGCGTTGTCGCTGCCGGCCGGAGCTTTTGGCGGGGACTGCGTCGGCATCCGCGTTTCCGTATACTGCGCGCCGTCTTGCTGTTGCGCGTCTGCCGCCGGTCCCGCCTGCTGCTGCCCGCCGGGCGCGGCACTGCCTTTCGACTGTTTCTGCTGCCCCTGCTGCTTCGCTACCCCCTCCTGCATCGCTTTGGCCTGCTCCTTGTCGGGCAGGGGGGTCTTACCCCCGCCGCCTCTTACGAAGAGGAGGTATGCGATCAGGATGATTGCGAGGCTGACGAGCGGGAAGATGATGGATATCCGCTTCGCCCTTCGCTCCTGCGCCCTGAGGGCCGCGAGCCCGCCCCCGTCGATGTCGCCTATGCGCACGCCGTTTGCCTTGGCGTAGCGGCCCCCGCCTCCGCCCTTGCTGCCCTGGGGCATGTACCCCGGCTGCCGCGCAGACGGCGTGAAGGTTTTGCCGCCGGCCGCTGCCGGCATGATGACCGGATCTGCGCCGCCGGCGGTATGCACGGAATCTGAATCGGGTTGGGGAACTGCGCCTTTGCCTATCTCAGCGTTGTGCTGCTTGATGGCCGCAAAGTCGCTGAGGCTGCCGTCGGCGATGGGAAGATCACCATCCACAGGCGCGAAACGGAACCCGACACCCAGCCCGTTCAGCTTGTCCTTGTACTTCTCCGCCTCTGCCATGTCAAGATTTTGGCACAGCTGCAAAGGCGGATTCCTGGCCATGTCCATTGCGGTCTGCATGGAGATCGCACGGTTGGTGGCGGCGATGATATTGGCGACAGCTACCTGCGCCTTGTGGTCGGGAATCGAGACCACATGTAAGTCGAATGTCTGCATATTAATATTATACTATATTTGTGATGATTATGCACGAACTATCTTAATTATTAAAGAAACTATTAAATATTATATCCGCAGGCCGAGTTTCCCGTCCGCGTACTCCCTAAGCGCGTTTTTGAACTGGCCGCAGCCGCCGTACCGGTTTTCCCTGTCCGGCGCGGTGGCCTTGAGGATTATTTGCTCAAGGCGCTCGTCTATCCGCGCGCCGCTCTCCGAGGGGCTCTTCAGAAAAAACGCCTCCGGGTTGCGCGCCTTCATCCCCACGAGCTTTATGGCCGGCAGCGGCGGCGCCGGCAGCACTCCCGCCAAACACTCCCACATAGTCACGCCCACCGCGAATATGTCGGCCCGCTGGTCGGTAACGTGCCCGCGCGCCTGCTCAGGCGGCATGTAGAGCGGGGTGCCGTGGACAAATTTCGACTGGTCCTCGGTAAGCTCCGTGCGCGCGATGCCGAAGTCGGCCACGTACGGCCTGCCGCTCGGCTTCTCTATGAGGATGTTCCCCGGCTTGATGTCCTGGTGGATCACCCCCTGCTGGTGCGCGTACTCCAGCGCGTCAAGCGTAGCCGCCATTACCGGCAGCACCGCCGTGGCGTCCATGCTGCGCTGCGACGGGACAGGGTGGAGCAGACGGCGCTTCAGCAGCCCCTGCAGGCTGTCCCCTTCAATAAGCTGCATGGTGATGTAGAGGTACTCCCCGAACTCGCCCACGTCGAAGACCGTTACGATGTTTGGGTGGTTCAGCACGGCTACGACCTCCGCCTCGTCCATGAAACTCTGCGCGGTTGCCTTAGCCTTGGGCACGAGCTTTACGGCGATTTTGCGCTTGAGGGACTTCTGGAACCCGACGAAAACGAGCCCCGTGTGCCCGCGCCCGTGCAGGGACAAAAGCGTCACCCCCGCAACCTCGGTCCCGATAAGCCTGTCCGTATCGCCACTGTCCATCCGCCATTACCCCTATTGTTAATAGTTCTAATACACTACTTTAAGCCTCTGCCGCAGCCGCCCCGCCGCCTCGTCCCCGAATACCGAGGCGAATTCGGCGATCTTTATCTCCATAACCTCCTCGCGGCCGTGGTTCTTCCGCTTAAACTGCGACAGCTCCTCGCGCTTCCTGTGGAACTGGTGCGTTTGGCCGTATATGTGCGCCTTGGCCAGATGTATTATGGAGACGTCGGGGGAACGTACCCCCCAGGCGTCTAAAAACTCCGCCGCTTCTTCGGCCCGCCCCGCCTGCGTCAGGTGGTAGGCGCGCATCACCGCTTCTATCCGGCTCAACCCCTCGCTGCGGCTCAAAAGCCGCCGCCGCAAAAGCTCCACGTCGGCGTGCTGAGAGTCGCGCTCGCAGTGGCGGATCAGCTTGTGCAGTGCCTGAATATTGCCGGGGTCGCGCTCCAAAAGCCGCCGCAGAACCTCCTCGAACCTGTCCGCGCTCCCGCTGCGCTCGTGCTTGTCGGCCAAAAGCAGGTACGTGTAGTAGTTCCCCGGCGCCACCGTGATCTCCTGCTCCAAACTCTTCACCGCCATAGACTCGTCGCCGATGCTGCTGAACGAGTGCGCCAGGCTGTGGTAGGCCACCGGGTACATGTCATCGACCACGATAGACTTGTTGATCCACTCTATGCTCTCCTCGAACCTCCCCGCGTACTGGTACATCTGGCCTATGAGCAGGTAGACCTGCGCCAGGTCGCGGCTAACCTCCTCGTTCTTGTTGCGCAAGCCCTCAAAGAAGCTCGCCAGCCCCGCAAGCTCCCCTACGGCGTAATCGAGCCCGCCCCGGCCGTACTCGGTGTAGGCCAGGTCCTCAATCCGCTCCGCCACGTCGTCGTAGGGGACGCTCAGCGACAGAACCAAACCGCAAAGGTCTCCAAGCGTCTTCCCCGCGTTACCCTCAACCGCCGTATCCATAGACATCATAGCTCCACCCTCACAGATAAATTAAGTTCTGCCAAGCGCGCCGATGCCCCCGTCCTGCCCCCCCAAAGAAGAGGACCCAATTAGTAATATAATAAGGTACATACTAATAAATCTTCAATAAATATAATATTATCTCGCTTTTATGTGGATATTCTGGATCAATACAGGGTTAACGCCCCCATTTATACCCCCATTTTCTCCTACATCTAACATAATGATTATCTTTTCTCCATCATAACGCCAAATCAATCTAATACTTGCATTAACACGGCTTTCATAGTGTTCGGCTATTCCCTGTATTTTTTTACTACGTAACGATGGATAAAATGGGTCTTCGTTTAATTCCCAGTTCCGCTACGAGCTCTTCTATTGTCTGGGGTACGAGTTCTACTGTCGCGAGTTGCTGTAATGCGATCTCCCCCTCCTTATACCATCGTTCCACCACTTCGGCGGGATATTCAACTTCCGGCAGAAGTTCGAGTTCTTCCTTAATTCTTGACTTTGTAATCATATTGCACCTCCGGCCTTAATTTGATTAGACATTAACAAGATTAGTAATTGCCTCTTCAATAGTCGCATTAATTGACTTGCCGTGCAAATTCGAATAATTTACAAGCTGAGAATGTAAATCAGGCGCGATTTTAATATTAAAAGCACCTTTGCAAGGCTTATCAGGTTTTTTCCCTTCATCTTTACAATATTGTAAATAATCATCAACTGCATCAATAAAATCCTGTTTAATGCTGGCAACACTATCACCATGATATAATATTAAATCTGTGATACCGAGTAATTTTCCGCAGAAAACCTCATCTGCATCTGAATACTCCACGCTACCAATATAACCCTTGTAACTCAACATATTATTCATATTAAACCTCCTTTTCTAAGGTCTTCCTCAATTCTTTTTAGGTACTGAACTAAAATTTCTTTTCTGGGATGAGGCTTATGTAACATTATAACCTTTTCCCCTAATTTGAAAGTAACCCGCGATCCGCTTGTTTTCCCTGCCTCAACCAGAATAAAACCTAACAACCCCAATAAAGTCTTCAACTCATCGAAAGTAAAATCTTTCGGCATTGACTTTAATCTTGCTAATAACTGATCTTTTCTGCTCATTACAGCCTCCTATATCCTAATATAATATATGGCATTTATAAGAGTCAATAGGAAAGTTCAACGGTTTTAAATGGCTGAAATTACAGGGTTAGCGCAGTCAATTTTCCACCGCTACAGGCAGATTTACAGCCCTGCCCAGCGCGCCGATGTCCCCATCTTTCCCCCCGGAGAAGAGGACCCAGTTAGTAATATAATAGCTGCCCTTGGGGACATCCCTTACTGTTAGCCGGAATCCGCATTCGGCGATCCCGCCTCTGCCCGACGACGGGCGGCGCAAAAGGAAGCCGCTGCCGCTTAGGTACTCGGGGGCCATGGTCGTGTTGAGCAGCCAGCCGTAGCCGGCCGCCCCGTCCCTTAGCGAAAAGAGCCGCCCCGCCGGTACTGCCGCGTGCAGCGTGTCTATGGGGTTCCCGTCTACCGCGAAGCTCAGGTTCTCGGACGGGACGGCGAACGTGAAAGGCCGCCCCGCCTCCCTGATTACCGGCGTCATCTCGATGTGCGCCTGCCCGAACAGCGTGCGGAAGCGGATGGGCAGGTTGACGTAGACGGGGACTTTCACCGCCTGCGGGTAGCAGAGCTGGTTTACCGCCGCCTTGCTGCCCTTTACGCCGAGCCCGAGGTTCAGGTGGAAGTCGCCGCGGCGGATAAGGCGGATGGGGCCTGTCTTGTAGCGGCGGACGAGGCAGACGATGTTGTTTTCGGTGTAGCGTATGGGGATCAGTCCGAAGAGCGTTTTGAGGAGTATCTCGACGCGCAGCTCGTTTGTCAGGTCTGTGTACTTGCCGGTGCTGAAATTTTTTATGCCCGCCCGTACGAAGTGGAAGCGGTTGGGGGCGAAGGAGGCGTAGTAGTAGGGGGTGGATACGCGCTGGGTTTCGTGGTTGTAGTCTATGTACATTTTTTCGGATAGTTTTACCGATGTGTCTTCCTTGATGACGACGGCGCGGGAGCTTGTGCCTCTGGTTAGTTTGACGAGGCCCGCCGGGCGTGAATCCGGCGGGGGGATTTTACTTGCGTCGCTCCACAGGAATACGATTTCGTCGCGCTCGTCAAGCAGTCCGTTGCCGTCGGCGGTGTTGGGTTTCTCGCCCATGTCGAGGATATATTCGCCGTCGGCTGTAACCTCGTCTATCTGGAACGGGATTGCCTCGCCTGAAATGTTGAGTACGCGGATTGAGGCGATGGGCTTGCCAATGAGGTGGGGGAGATCCTTGCCGGTTATCACCGCGGGCGCGGATGCGGCGGGCACGGCGGCGAGCGTCAGTGCCGTCAGGGTGATGATTATCGTTAGTGTTGATGCGTGTGCCGGCATTAATTTTGTCCCGCGATTTAAATATGGGTACCGCCGTGATAACTGTTTTACGTGTTATTATTATGGCTACGGATAAATCTCTGCTGCGACAGGTCGTCAATGAACTTCTGCTCCGCCACCGCGTTTTCGCGCTTCCACTCCTCGTAGCGTTTTTCCTTGATGATCTCCACCGCCCGCCGCTCCTGCGCGGCCTTGATCAGCTCCTGATTTATGCCGTATATCGCCACCATCACGTTGTCGAGCTTCTGGCCTGCGCGCAGCAGCTCTAATTTAAGGTGGTTGCGGTGGGCCACGGAGGAGCGCATCGCGGAGATGTTCTCGCCGCCTGCGCCGCGCTCGCTTTTTACGTTTGTCTGAAAATCCTTCAGGTTGTCGTGCGCCGCCGATATTTCCCGGCGCACGAGTTCCGCCTCGTTATTCTTCTCGGCCAAGCGGCGCTTGATCTCCTCCTCCGCGTTTTTCTTGACGGTGAGCAGCGCCTCAAGCCGGAATGTGAATTTTTTCATAGCTCACCTCCGGCCCTCACTTTTTCTCCTCGAGCAGGCCGCCGTTCTGCGCGATTTCGGTCAGCATCTTCATGCAATCTTTAGAAGTCGTGGACGAGTCGCGGGACTGGCGCAAAAAGCCGTTGATGGCGTCGTGGACGCGGATCGCCTTGTCTATGCGCTCGTTCGTGCCTATCGCGTACGCGCCTATCTGTATCAGGTCCTCGCTCTCCTTGTATGCCGCCATCGCGTCCTTGACCTTGCCCGCTACCGCCAGATGCTCCTTGGTCGCGATGTCTGACATGCAGCGCGAGATGCTTTGCAGGATGTCGATAGCGGGGAAGTGGTTGCGGTGCGCGAGTTTTCTGGAGAGTACGAGGTGGCCGTCTAAAATTGACCTGACGGCGTCGGCAATTGGCTCCTCCATGTCGTCGCCGTCAACCAATACGGTGAACAGGCCGGTGATGGTGCCCTTGTCTGACGTGCCGGCCCGCTCGAGGAACTGCGGCATCAGCGCGAAGACGGAAGGCGTGTAGCCCTTCGACGCCGGAGGCTCGCCGATAGCGAGGCCGACCTCGCGCTGCGCCATTGCGAGGCGCGTTACCGAGTCCGCCAGAAACAGAACGTCTTTGCCCTGGTCCCTGAAATGTTCCGCGATTGCCGCCGCGACAAGCGCGCCCTTGATGCGTATCAGCGCCGGCTGGTCGCTTGTGGCTATCACGAGAACCGACCGCCGCAGCCCCTCTTCGCCCAAATCCCGCTCGATAAACTCCCGTACTTCGCGCCCGCGCTCGCCTATAAGCGCGATGACGTTGATGTCGGATTTGCAGTTGCGCGCGAGCATCCCCATCAGCACGCTCTTGCCCACGCCGCTGCCGGCGAATATCCCCAGCCGCTGCCCTTTACCGACGGCAACCAATCCGTCAATCGCCCGTACACCCGTCTCAAATGGGTCGTGGATGCGTTTGCGCGTAAGGGGGTTGGGGATTGATGAAAACGCCGATCTTTTACCGGACGCCCTGATAGGCCCCTTGTTGTCTATGGGGTTTCCCAGCCCGTCAAGCACGCGCCCCAGAAGCCCGTCGCCGACCATTACGGTGAGCGGCCGCCCGGTCGCCGATACAGCCATACCGGGGTGTATCCCCTCAATAGGCCCCAGCGGCATCAATAAAGTACGGTCTTTGCGGAACCCGACCACCTCCGCCCGGCAAACTAACCGCCCGGCTTTTTCGATATGGCAAACATCGCCAACGGAAGCCGACGGCCCCGTGCTCTCTATTAATATGCCGATGACCTCCGTAACCTTGCCATACACCCGCGCCGGTTCGGATGACTTGACGGAGTCAAGATAAGAATCAAAATGCCGCGCGATGGTGTCTGTATCGAAGGCCATAAATTATTTATCCGTAAATATTTTTGTTAACGATAAATTACCATTTCCATCACCCGTCACCAGACATATCCGACGATTCCCAGGCCTTCTCCACCAAAAGCTCCATCTCATCCAACTGCACCCCCATCCGCGCGTCTACCATTCCCGAATTGGATTCGATAATGCACCCGCCTTTACTTATGCGCGAATCCTCCTCGATCTGCACGTTTTCCAGGCGTTCTGTCACCGAGCTCAAAAAGTCTTTTTGCCCGCTTGCCGTTTCCATATCGCCCGGCGCCACGCGGATCAGTATCTTCTCCCTGTCGGCGATCATCGTTAGTGCCTTTTTTATAGACGCGATAACGATGTCCGGGTTCGTAGTCAGCTCGCACGCCACGATCTTCTTCGTAAGCTCTGTGCAAAACTTCAGAAGTATGTGCTCGAGGTTGTTGATTATATCTTTTTTCGATGTCTCGAACTGCTTGAAGTATTTGGCGGTCTGGTCCTTCAGCTTTGCCACCTCGGCGCTGAACTTCTTGTCGGCTGCGTCGAAGCCCCTCTTTTCCCCTTCGGCGATGCCCTCCTGCCTGCCCGCCTCGCGGCTCTCGGCTGCGGTGCGCTTGCCGGCTACTTTCTCCTGCGTGAGCGAGCGTTCGAGTTCGCGGACTTTCTTTTCGAGTGCGAGGTACGCGCGCTCCTGATCGGAGAAGACGCCCTGCTTTTTGACGGGTTTGCCGTGTTGGTCGAACGTCTCCATCTCCGGTGATTTTACCGCGAAGCTGTTGCTCTCTTCAACTTTGTTCTTGATGATGCGGCGGATGCCGATAGTGGCCGGGTCCTCGGTCTTTAAGAGCTGGTCGAGGAGGACGGACACGTTTTCGTTGATCAGTTCTTCGCCCATGTTACACCACTACGTTGTCGTCGCCGCCGCGGCCGCTGATGATGATTTCGCCGTCTTCCTCGAGCCTGCGGATGACGTCCACGATACGCTGCTGGACCTCCTCCACATCTTTCAGGCGTGTCGGGCCCATGAACTGCATGTCTTCCTTGATCATATCGGCCGCGCGAGACGACATGTTGCGGAGGAACTTCTCCTGCAGCTCCTCCGACGCGCCCTTGAGCGCCATGCCGAGCTCCTTTGTGTCGATCTCCTTCATCAGGCGCTGCATCGAGCGGTCGTCCAAGAGCAACGCGTCCTCGAAGACGAACATGAGCTTCTTGATCTCGGTGGCAAGCTCCGGGTTCTCGCGCTCGAGGTTGCCGATGATATTTTTTTCCGTATTGCGGTCTACGTTGTTGAGTATCTCGGCCACCGCCTTCACGCCGCCGATCTCCGACACGTCGCCGCCGAAGAGCGACTTCATCTGCGTTACGAGCACCTCCTCGATCTGCGCCAGCGTGTCCGGCGATATGCTCTCCATTGTGGCAACGCGCGTTGCCACGTCTATCTGCATCTGCTGCGGCAGCGCCGACACGATGGCCGCAGCGTTTGGCGCCGCCATGTGCGCGAGCAGGATGGCGACCGTCTGCGGGTGCTCTTTCTGTATATAGTTGACGAGCTGCTTGGGGTCGATGTTCTCGAGCAGGTTGAAGCCGGTGGTACGGATCTTCTGCTGGACCTTGTCCAAAAACTCCTTGGCCTTGGCCGGCCCGAGCGCCGCCTCGAGCACTCTTCTGGCATAGTCGAGGCCGCCCTGCGAGAACGCTTGGTGCGCGAGCGCCAGGTTGTGGAACTCCTCAAGCACCGCCTCGCGGACATCCTGCGATACGTTCTCCAAACGGGCTATTTCGGTAGAGAGGCGCTCAATGTCTATGTCTTCGAGTACCTGGAAGACCTTGCTCGACGCATCGGTGCCGAGCGCGACCATAACAATGGCCGCCTTTACCGGGCCGGGGATGCGGCTCGTGTCTACGGTCTTCTTGGGCTTCTGAAAGGCGGCTAATTGGGCAGCGGTAATTTCGGATTCGTTACCATCGGCCTCTTCCGCCTTCTTTGCTTTTTTCTTCTTTGCCATGCGTACCGTTTCCGGTTATTAGGTTTTATTATTGTCCGTCACGCCCTCAAGCAGCCACTGACGGATGATCGCGGCGATGTTGACCGGCGATTGACTCGTTAACAGTTCCACCTGCTCCAATATGGCCGCCGCGCGCAGTTCCGCTTCGGACGGCGGCGCATCCTCCTCAACCATATTCTCTAACCCAAGCTCCTCAAGCGCCGGCGGCGGCGGGTTCATCGCCGTTACTACGGCACCGGCCATCGAACGCACCAGCAGGAGCAGCACAATGGCCGCCAGCACCGCCAGCACGATCTTGATAATCATCGCCCGCTGCGCCCGCGCGTCCTCGCGCGCCCACTCGTCGCCCGTCATCCGGGCAAGCTCGTTGTCGAACTGCAGCGACGCTACCGTGATCTGGTCGCCGCGCGCAAGGTCGTAGCCCACCGCGTTCTTGACAAGCTCCTCAATCTTCTGCAGCTCGCCTTGGGAGCGGTCTGTGAACGTGCGCTTGCCGTCTACTATGTCGTACCGGCCGTCAACCGCCACAGATACCGTAAGCCGCTTGATGTTCCCGACCTCCTGCACGACCTTCTGCAGCGTCCGGTCGATCTCGTAGTTCGTAAGCGACCGCTCGCGCTGGTGGTCGCCGTCAGGCGCGTTCTTCGTGTTCTCGTCCTGCCGCTCCTCCGAACGGATCACCCGGCTCTCCGGGTCAAACGTCTCTATCGTCTTCTCCACCTTGTCGAAGTCAAGCTCGGCTGAGATCTGGATATTCGCCTTGGACTGCCCGAGTATCCCGGAGAGCATCTGGTTCACCTTGCTCACAAGGTGCCGCTCCACGTTCTGCTGCAGCTCCCGGTTCTGCGAAGAGGCCATGGCCCCGTCGTCGCCGGCAAACGGGCTCGAGAGCAGCTTGCTGTCGGTATCTACAATCGAGATGTTTTGCATTTTGAGGCCGTCTACGCTTGAGGCGACCAGATACGTGATGCCGCGGATCTGCTCCTTCGAGAGCTCGCGCCCTATGACGGGGCGGATAACGACGGAGGCCTTGGAGTCCCGCTGCTGCTCAAGAAAAAGGTTAGGCTCGGGTCTGACGATGTGCACGCGCGCCGACTTTACCTCGTCCATGCTCTCGATAGTGCGCTGCAGTTCGCCCTCAATCGCGCGCTGGAGGTTTATCTTCTGCACCGCTTCGGTCTGCCCTATACTTGATTTGTCGAATATCTCGTAGCCCACCCCGCGGCTGCGCGGCAGGCCCTCGCGGGCCAGCGCCATGCGAATCTCGTGCACCTGCTTGCTGCTGACCAGTATGTTGCGCCCGTTGTTCGCCAGAGTGTACTTGTATCCGCCCTTAGTCAACTGCTCAGTAATCATCGCCGCTTCTTCAAGCTCCATGTTGGGGTAGAGCACCGACATCCCGCTGGGCGTTGCACCGGATCCGCTGCCGCCGGATGCGCCGCCGGTACTCGCGAAGAAGAGAAGCCCGATAAGCCCCAAAAGCGTGAAGCCCACAAGCGACCCGGTAATCAGCTTCTGCTGAAACGACAGCTTGTGCCACAGCGCCGAGACCTGTACCATTATCTGTTTGAAAAATTCGGACATCCAACCCGCTCCGATAATAGAGTATGACTATTATAAATCCCATGATTATAGATTCACCGATTAAATATCATACCTGCACCCCCCTGAGACATCACGGCTGTCGTGCAGTCTCAGGGGGGTGCGGGTAATGATATTTAATCGTTTCTTCAATAAACATTGTACCTGTGCCGTCAGGCGCGGGTATAATATTTAATCGTGTTTCCAATAATCCATATTAATATATATTATGCACTCTTGACAAAAAAAATTCTACTGTTTTTTTCGATAAACGCGATTTTTTTAAAAATTTACGGTGGCCGCCGCCCGTTACAGGCGATAGCCACCGTATTAACCCGTACCAACCGGCACACTCCGCCGGTTACAGCCTGATCCTCATCACTTCCTGATAGGCCTCCATCACCTTGTTGCGGATCTCCATCATCAGGTTGAACGCGACCTTCGCCTCCTCCGATGCGGTCATCACCTGATGGACGTCCGTTATCTCGCCCGACGCGAGCTTCTTCACCGACTCGTCCGCCTGCTTCTGCAGTTGGTTGACGTCGCCGAGAAAGCCGTTCAGCGTCTCCTTGAACGACAGCCCCCCCGAAACGCCGTCTTGCCGGAACGTGGGCCCCACGCTTCTGGGCAGCGATCCGCCCTGTACTGGGCCGAGTGCGTCAATGCCTTCCATAATTACCTCCTATTTATGCGTAAGCGTCGAAACGGCCGCCTACCGTTTTGCGATTAATTTCATTTACCGGCGCCGTAGGCTGTACGCCCTGTACCGGAGCCGTCAATTTACTTGAATATACATCAAACGCCTTTTTAAAAGAAACAATGTTGGCTTCCTGCGCCCCCGAAGCGTTGCCGGCGCCGCTCAACGGGGCGCTCTGCCCGGTGCCCGCGGCATTTTGCCGGATACCCTGCGCTCCCACGGGCCCGCCGTTGCCGGCTGCTATACCGTTGCCTGCCGCTATGCCGTTGCGGTCCCTCGCGGCCTGCGAGATCTTCACGAATTGCGCCCAGGACGCTGCCGAACTTCCTATGCCGTTCATACCCATTTCTCATTCCCCCTTATCTGTTAACTCTGCAACGCCTGCATTAACATCCCCTTTATGGCGTTGAAGGCCGTCACGTTGGCCTCGTACGCCCTCGACGCCGCTATCATGTCCGTCATCTCCTCTATGACGTTCACGTTCGGCTTCGCCACATACCCGTTCTCGTCGGCATCCGGATGGCCCGGGTCGTACTCAAGCCTCGGAGGGCGCGAATCCTCGCGGATCTCCGCCACCTCCACGCCCCGCCCGAAGAACCGCTCGTCCCGCGGGAAGTTCGACGGGGGGATCGGCATGTGGTTCCCCCGCGTGGCCGTGCCGTAAAGCGCCACGTTCGGGTTCAGGATGCGGGTGTCGCGCTTGTTAGACTGCGCGTCGAACACCACAAACTGCCGCTTGTAAGGCCCGCCCTCCGCCGTGCGCGTCGTCTCCGCGTTGGCCAGGTTAGACGAGATCGTGTTCAAACGGACGCGCTGTGCCCTCATACCCGACGAACTGATCTCAAGACCCGTAAAAACTCCGCCCACTCCCGGCATACCCATCTCCTTTATTTACGATGGCCGGCCTCTCAAACCGCCCACCCGTTATCTTTCTGCCCAAAAACTCCAAACTCCACACTCCAAACCGCCCTTAAGACTGTATTGCCCTCGCCGAAATAGCCGAGTTCAGCTTGTTGAACGAGCCCTGGTGGAACTTCTGCAGATAGTTGAACATTATCTGTGCCTCCGCCAGCTTGCCCATCTCCGTGTCCACATCTACATTGTTAACGCCGCTCGGCTGAGTAGGGTCGTATGGACGGTACGCCGTAGGCCCCACGTCCGACAGGTTCAAACGCCCGATCTTCATGTGCCCGCCGTCCGTCCGCGTACCCTGAAGCCGCGTGCGGTCTAAAGCCTTGCGCAGCTCCTCCTCAAACTTCACGTCAACCCGCGTAAACCCCGGCGTGTTGACGTTCGCTATGTTATTGGCAATGACCTTCGCCCGCATCATCGCCGCATCCCTCGCGGCGCTGATCATCGGGACGTTCGTCTTGCCCACTATCGTCTGGCTCAGCATGTTGCTCATTTTCCCTCACCCCTTCCGGCGATTTGCCCGCGGCTCTCATCCGCTGCAACTATAAAAACAGCAAGCCGCGTGCCAAAAAGCCGTTTTTTGCATTTTTTTATGATTTTTCGGTAAAGTTTTTGATTTTTTTGACGATGATGGGCAGTATAGCCCAATTTTTGAGCGGCTGACTCTTAATCAGCGGGTGGATAATACCCGCCGGCCAGCCCCCAGTAAGCCCGTAACAGGCAAAATTTGCCGGGGATAGGCACTTTTTGCCTGTTACGGCAAATTTTGCCCGGCAAAAAATGTCTACCCCCGCGAAAAAAAATATTGCCAACGCAAAAAAAACTTGCGTTACGCCAAAAAATATATTATTTTATGTACGACAATAAGCCCAAAAAGGCCGCCGTCAACACATTACCGGAAAAAACGCACCATTAGCTCAGTTGGTAGAGCAGCTGACTCTTAATCAGCGGGTCTCAGGTTCGAGTCCTGAATGGTGTATAAATCAAACCCCCGTAAAATCAATAACTTACGGGGGTTTTTGTTTACACCGAATCCCGCCCTGATACCCCTTGATCTTGCATCTAATTGTATCTAATTGTACATTTTATAGTAACTTTTACCCGACTGCTGACAAAAAGTCAGCCGTTGGGCTTTCGTTACTATGGCCGCTATCCCCGAAGCGCATTCCGTGCGCAATCTTTTTGCCGTCCATGTGCCAGTACGTAGACATCATGACCGGCGACTTCCATCCCGCCTGAGCGGCAATTGCCCACTCGGAATTTCCCGCGTCGTACAGATCCGTAACTGCTATATGGCGCAGGTCGTGGATACGCATATCGGCGATTTCAGCCTTTTTCAGGCAGAAAGCCCAAGCATACCGAAGATGCGTAAGGGGGCGGTACTCTCCGGGGGCGAGCTCCTGATAAAACAGCCAGGGGCAATCTGCAGGAATGTTGCGGAAGTACTCCCGCATACATGCCGGTACCGACTTGGTGATGGGAATGCCGGCCTTAGACCTCGGGATCTTGATAATTTGCGCGATAGGGCTGTATTGCTCCCTCTTCGCAGTTACCAGCTCGCTTACGCGGCAGGGGACCATTAACATATATTGCACGATTGGCAGTATATGCGGCCGGTGCTCCCTGATGGCGTTCAGCAACCGAAGCCGCTCTTCCGGCCCCAGATAACGATCCCGCGGTTCCTCCTTCATTTTAGGGAAACGCTCCGCGGTAATCGGATTCTGGTCGAGGATCTTCCGGCCCACAAGATACTTGAATGTGGCCCGAACGATCGCGGTATACCGGTTGATTGACGCACTTTTTCGTGACTTACCCTGCTTGGTGGGGGCAGAGATTAGCCGCCGGCGGTATATCTCAAAATGGTCGTCAAATACTTCGAGCCGGATATGCCCAAGCTCCCGGCGCACGAATTTGACCATATTCTCGTGCTGCCTGGACAGCTGCCCGCGAAGACGCAGATTCTCCATGTAGAGGTCTACAGCCTCCGCAAATGTGCTTGCGTACGCAGATGTCAAAGTGCGAGCCTTGAGCTCTTTAAGAATATCCCCATCCACGACGACCGCCTCGGCACGAGTGCCGGCAACGGTTACCCGTTTTGAGATGGGATACCCCTTGTTATTGTCCCAAACCTGACAGCGGATGTGCCATTTATTGGGGCCGATTTTTGTTAATGCCATAGGATCTCCTTTTTACCCCACGGCACCAAACCAATGTACCTAATATAGTACACAGGCGCAGCGCCGTCAAGATTCAAGCCATATTTTTTTCCCGGCCCGCCGCCGAGCGTCAACCTTTTCCTTGCTAAACCGCCAGAGCCGGCCAACACGTTCGGCCCCAACTATCCTATGCCGGTGCTTGACAAGCGTTGACATGGATATTTTTAACATGGTGGCGATTTCCTTACTCGTGTAATACGTTTCTTCTACCATTTATATGTCCTTTCGTTTGGTTTTTGTCAACGTATTCAGGGCGTCGAGCATATCTTCCATAAATTCAACCTGCGCGTCGTATTTAGCAATTTCATCCTGTGTAAACCAATGTATTTTATTGACCCTCATATCTTTATGGTATTTCACTGCGGATGTAAACTGATTAACAAGAAACTCCAACCAACCCTCCGGCATGACGCGGATGGGGCAGTCGGAGGGGCGTTCGGTGATGTGTGCAACCTGACGGTCGAGTATTCCGGCGCATGGGCACTTTATTTCATGCGACAGGTTGATATATCTTATACCACAATCGATGCATCCTGCTGGCACATCAACTACGATTATTCCTTTAGGCATTGTTGGCCTCCTCCAATGTTACCGCATCGCGTAATTGATAGAGTATGTTTGCCGCCGAATCACCTCTTATACCATTACGCAATGCGTCATTATACTGGGCATCCATTGCGGCATTATTTAATATTCGAGCAATCAAAACAGCTTCTTCTTGATTTTGCACTATTATTTTAGCTTGCATTGTCGGCCTCCTCTACTTTATAAGGACTTACTATTTTTGCTTTATACAAAACATCCAAAATAGCCTCTAATATATAATCCTGCCCCGCTATATGCTCCAGTAGGGCGGGGATGTCGGTTCGCGCGTTGGCAACAAAATGCGAATTACTTTGCTTATTCCTTTCGCCGTCAAAACTACAAATCTCATTGCCGCGCATAGTGTACACGCCGTTAGCGAGCAACCCATTACCCCACGGCCCCGGCGTAGCCTTTTCCGCTCGCTCGCGGATTTCGGTTAGTTTCTCTTTTGTCAGCATTATACTACCTCCTCATTGTTATTATTATAAGACAACTCAATGCCAAAGCGAAAAGATTTCTCGTCGCTTGTCGCGTACTCGACATATCCATAATCGACGCTCAAAAAGAATCGCCATATCACGATACCAACAACCCGATGACCATAGGATTGTTGGTTTATGAATTTTAACATTTCACCACCCTCCCATCTTCAACCGGGTTCCCGGGGGAGGTACGCCCCAGTCGCGCCAGTTCAGGGGGTCGTAGTCTTCCTCGCCATACTTCGCTTTGAGGTCTTCCATACGACCCTCGAACTCTTCGCGCTGGTAGTCGTCCCACTCTTCTTCCGTCATACCATGAGGTCTTCTCATATCAGCTTCCTTCCGCAATAAGGACAAAAATTAATGTTAAAGCGGTGCTCCTCGTCGTGTCCACAGACAACGAACTCCGCCTTTTCCGCGTGGAACCATGCATTTACGCAGTCGTGACTATCACCCATCGGCGCGTTGAGGTGCCAGAAGGAGATGCAGCACATTTCGCACATTATTCTACCGCGTCTTCCGAGTCGAACAGGTCCGTCTGAGCGGACTTTATCTTCCGCATAATGTACTGGTTTGTTTCGGGGTCAAGCGCAAGCTCGTATTCCCCGCCGACCATACCTTCAGCATCCTCTTTGTGTTTGACGAGCGAGATCACCTTGTGCGTGAATTTGGGCTTAGTTATCGTGGCAGGTAACGTATTCCCATTGGCATCCACCCGGCTTTTTTCCAGCTCGACCTTGACGTTCACGGCGATATTGCCTTCTCCGTTTCCGTGCGCGAGCATGTCGGACAACATGTCATTCAGCAGCCGGTCAAAATCGCGCTTCATGACGAGGAATGTATTATCATTGAGTGATATCTCGTACACGCTCTGGCCACGGGCGCGTACCTCGTCACAAAGGTCTTTGTCTACGCCGATTGTTTCCGCCATATCAGCGGTCGCATTGGCGTGGATTACCTTAAATGAATCTTTGCTTTTTGACATACTTTTTCTTCTCCTTTTTAGGTTTAATTCCTTTTTCTACGATGTCGTGGCCGTAGAGCGCCTTCAACATCTTCTTCTTGATGATATATTCCTTTGTCCGGAACCCTTTCGCGTCCCAAACTTCTTCCCGCCCGTCGGCGAAGTTAACGACAAAGTCTGCGATGTACGTGCAGATCTTGGCGCCGTTGACGACGAGGGGGTACTCCGCCTGACATTCGAATTCTTCAACGACCCCTCCCGCTTTCAAAAGTTTTAACTCCCCATAGGCTTTCGCCTCATGCTTCGAGTCGAAAGTCATTCCATCGACCGTGACCTTGACGTTGCCGTACTTGCCCCGCTTTTTGGGCATGGGAGGAGCCGACGCTATGATGCGCAGGTACTCCTCCGGTGATACCCTGTTGCGGTCCATCATCAGAACGGTAGGGGCGTGGAGGTTTCCCCAGTTTCCCTATAGTCGTCGTATCGGCTCAAGTCATCCGGCGGGGGAGGCGATGGTGCGCTGGCCCCGATTGGCCTGGGCGGTTGTTTTGCGAACTCCGGCACCGTGACCACATTCAGAACACCGCTCGCTGGCCTCGGGGCAGGTGGCGGTGTTCCAGCCGCCACTGCTGCCCTGGCTGCCTCGTCCTGCTTATCCTTGAATTTCTGGCAGGATTTCGCGTAAAAGCCGGAGAACTCGGCGGCTTTGGCGGCTTTGGCCTCGCGGGACATCCCCGACACAGGATCTACGATTGCGCCTGGACGGGCAACCTCCGTAACGTCAATCCATACTTTGCCGGCATTACCCTCCTTTTCCTCATATTTAAGGTCAACCTCTACGCCGCCGAGCTCGGCGGAATTGTCCAGGGCGTAAGGATCGCCCCCGAACCAGCCGAATACCCCGCAGAGCGTATTGGCTACCCGGTCCGAGTTTTTCTCTGTCAGCCACAACTTGTAATACATGGTCTCGTTGGGCCTGAGAAAATCGCCTTTATCGGTCAAGAACTCCATGTCTAAGTACGGAGTTTTATTTTTTGGGGACTCGCCGATCCGGGTCCCCTTACACATCGCTCTGACTACATTCATGATTCTGTCTCCTCCTGCGTTAAGGTTTCTACTCTGGTTAACGCCTGCATCAGCAGCAGGGTGTTATTTTTGTTCTGTTCTACATAGTCCAGAACCGCCTTGCGTTTATCTTCCGCGACTTTCGGCAGCAACGCGTTGATCTCGGCTATGTACTTTTCTGCCGGCTTGGTCATACTGGCGCTGATTGCCGCGAGGATTGCCGGCATATCGAACGGCATGTACTTGGGGAGGCGGTAGCGGTTCTTGCCGTCGCGCGTCGCCGAGTGTTCTGTCTGTACGATACGTGCGTCTCCGCCCTTGCCTTTGGCCTTGCGGCCTTTTTCCTTTTCGGTGTGGACGTTAAAGTAGGCAAACAGCACCGTATCGGCCCACTCTTTAACCATACCCGCCAAATTCTTATCCGTTCGCATCTCAAAACGGTCGTAGTTTTCGCCGTCCGGGTTATTGTAAACCTTTTTTTCGCTGTGGGCATTTATGATGACCAGCATCCCACGGCGGTGGATTGCATCGAGGAGCGCGAGCGCACGGCGAAATTCCTGAGCGGCTACCTTATAGCCTTTGGAATAACCGTAATTCTCGATATTGGTCTCCGTGGTGGTGCGCTCCTTCGTGTGATACTTGTCATCGCGCTTGCTTACGTAGTAAAACAAGACTGGCTCTAACCAGTCCAGTGTGTCGATGATCAGGCTCTTGTAGTTGTGCTGCCCTTCGGCAACGAACTGCAAGTAGTCGATCGTATCCTGCCAATCTTTGGGCGCGTAGTGGGCTACATGCTCGTAACCACCACCGACCAAACCATCCTCCGCGCAGAGGAAAATCGGGTCGGGGCACTGCGCCCCGGCGGTAGTCTTCCCGACGCCCTCGATGCCGATCAGCACAATCCTCGGCGGCAACGGTGTCGACCCTTTTTTGATTTTTGTTGCGTCAAACATGTTACTGCACTCCTTTTTGGTTATACTATAGTTAATGGATATTTTACTACTTACCTTTCTTTTCTTTCTTCGCCTCTTTTGCGATAATATCAGCTTTAGCTTTCTCCCTGGCCGCCTTGACGCGTTCCTCAAGTTCGGGGATTTTTATAGCATCGTCATGGCGATGTTTAGTTATACCCAAATAATATTGCACACTATCTTCATCGTAGGCGGCATCAGATATTACTTTCTCGATGACGCCGGCAATTATTATTTCCTCGCACGAACCATATTTTACTATTTGTGCGAAAGTTTTGCCTATGGCTTCTTTAAGTGCGTCGGCATAGAGCGCATCAAGCTTTTTGTTATTAGGATAATCCGAAACATCGAATAACATGTTGCAGTCCGAAGATGTAAAACCCGCGTCAAGCTTCTTTCTAAGATACCACTCTCTTTTTACCGTACGCTCTGCCTCTCGCATGGCATCATCCAAAACGAAGTCTGACACCCCACCGTTTTTGGCTGCTTTGGCCGCCGCCTTTTCCTCTGCGATCTTCTCTTTTCTTTTCCGCTCTACCGCATCAACGAGGGCTACTTTGGCGGAGTAGCAGTCTTTGTTCGGGCACGTGCCGCAGTCGTTGTACTCCTCGAACATCTCCAGCTGGCGGCCGCGGTCGGGACAGGTCGAATTTCCGTCAGAGTCTACGCAGGCGGGGTACGTCTTTTTGCCGGACTTGTAGACCTTTGTCTTATCGAATTTGACCTTGTCAAGGGATTCGAAGTAGATTTGCGTAACAACGGCCTCAAACTCCTTGGCGGAGTAGTTATCAGCCTCAAGTTGGTAGCTTCCCCTTCCGCCTTCGGAGGTTATTTCTTTGATCACCGGCTCGGGGAGGGAGGCCAGCTTTTCAGCCTTGCCGATCAGTATCTCGCCGCTGTCGATCTTGCCGAGTACCTCCGCCGGCAGCTTCGCCAGCTTGATGTACCGGCTGATGTGTTTCGGGGATTTCCCGGTGCGCAGGGCAATCTCCTCGACAGTCTGATTCCTCTCTTCATACAGGAAGCGGTACCACTCCGCTTCCTCGGAGGGCAGCAGATCGAGCCGGTGGGCGTTCTCGGCGTACTGGACGTCTTTCACCTGGTCGGCGGTCAGCCCCTCGTAGATTATGCAGGGGACGACGGCCAGATCCGCCAGCGGTGCTGCGGTATAGCGGCGGAAGCCGGCGATCAGGTCGTACTTTTCCGCGCCCTTCTTGGGCTGGTTCAGGAGGACCGGTTCAAGTATGCCGTTGGCCTTGATGTCGGTTACGAGGTCGGCCAGTTTCGGGTCGGCTTCGAGCGTTATCGGGCGCCGGCGGATATTATCGCCTACGCGGATATGGTGCAGGGGCACCGCGGCGTCGTATCTGCGGTTAGGATGATCGCCGTCAGCCGGCTTGATACCACGCTTCCCGGCTGCCTTAGCGCGCGCGGCGACAAATTTCTCGACGCCGGGGATCTCTTTGGCCGGGCCGACTTTCTCGACCGGGGCCGAGGTTTGCTTTTTTGCAGTTTTCTTGTTCATGGTTTTTTATCTCCTTTTTATTACAAAATCAGAGTTAAGGTTTTCAGTAAAATGGACCGTGGCGTTTTTGGGCTGCTCGCGCTGACCCTTCACGATACGGGATATTGTCACGTCGCTGACTCCAAGCGTTCTCGCGGCGGCTTGGATAGACTCAAAAATTTCTTTCTCGCCGTTATCAGCCCAAGTAACAGTAATGCTCTTGCTGCGGTTGTGGGGAACCTCAATATCAAGTGTCCGGTTGGTCGGCCGCGTGAACTCCTTCGCTATTGAGCGGATTTCATCGGCCTGAGCTATTGCCTGGGCACGGGTCAGTTTGGTAATCACGCCGCACCTCCCAGCTCCGGGTGCTGCGGCGTAGTCGCGAACCGGGAATCGTCGTCTATAGAGGCGTACCTACAGCACACGTCGAAATAAGGGCACTTGCCGTACGCATCGCACGATGTCGGGTTGCGCGGCCAGTACTTATTAATCTGAGATATGCGGATCTGTTTCCCAATCGTCCACATATCCGACATATAATCAACAATCTCGTCTTGGAGGCGCACAAGTTCGCGCCGGGCGTAGATGCGATCCGGGTTTGCCCTGATATCCGCCAGATAGCGGTCGTGGTACGCGTCCGGCGTTTCGTCCTCAAGGCGGGTTGCCTTGCTGATCGCCCCGTTTTTGTTGACCTTGACCTCTGTGGCGTACCTAACCTTCCTGTCGAGCTTGAAAATCACGTCGTAGAGTACGTGGTCGACCTTGTGCCCCAGCGCATCGCACCCCACATGATATCCGCCGATCTGTCCATCTATAGTTAAGCGCGGCCAGTAGTCGCCATCCGGGAGGATACTTTTGGATGTAGTCTTGTGCTCTACGATAATGAGCCGCCCGTCGGCATCCTTGACGATGACATCGATTTTGCCGGAGAGCAGCCACGTGCGGCTTTCCGCCCGTGTATCCGGGTTGAACAGAGGGGCGACATACTCTTGCTCGACGGCGACGACCTTGTAGGCCTGTGCGTCCGTGCCGTAGTGCTCATGATAGCCGTCTACGAGAGCGGCGGCGCGCGCTACCTCGTAGGGGTCGGATTCGCGGGCGGCCTCGGTAAGGTCGACTATTTCCTCGCCGCGCCAGTGGCTCTCAAGCATCTTGTGGACGAGGCTCCCGTACCGCAACGGTTCCGGTGTCTTGACCGGGCGCCGGCAGAGCTCGTATTCGTAATAATGCCGTCTTGCGCAGATAAGGAACGAGTTCCTCCTGCTGTTGGTGAGGAGCTGACGCCCCTCGTGGTTAGACCCCATAATCGCCTCCTTTAGTTGATGGTGGGGTTGTTTATGTAATTGTTGGCGGCGCGGGTGGATTTCAACCACGCACCAAGCGTATCACCGCTTGCCCTGCATCAGGCACGCCGCCGGTATTATCAGTCAGGTTTTGCCAGGGCCTCCCCTTGCACATCCTCAAAACTCGCGTACCACCGCACAAATCGCAGATTGGCAGTGCCGATTGCGCCGTCCCGCTGTTTGGCGATTATTACCTCCGCCTGTCCCTCAAGCAGCGGATTATCCCGGACGTACACCTCTTCCCGGTAAACAAGCATAACGACGTCGGCATCCTGCTCTATCGCCCCCGATTCTCGTAGGTCCGAGAGTTTTGGCCGGTGGTTATCATCTTTCCTGCTCTCCACCGCGCGGGAGAGCTGCGACAGGACGATCACCGGCACATCAAGCTGCTTGGCCAGAATTTTCAGTGCGCGGCTGATCTGCGTAAGGTCTTGATTGCTGTTATTGGATTTCCGGTCCGGCGTTACAAGGTGGATATGATCAACGATGACCAAATCAAGGCCGTACCGGCTCTTTATCGCCTTGGCCTCGGACCGGATGTTCGGCACCGTGATTATCGGGTTGTCATTGATCAGCAGGGCGGCGTTCTTCAGTTGCGCCCGGACGCTCTCCACACGCTCGCTGTACGCCGGCGAGGATTTGTAATCGCGCATCTTATGGATACCGACGCGCGCCTCCGCGCCGTACACGCGCCGGGCGATCTGCTTCTCCGTCATTTCCAAGGAGAACATCAAAACGACCTTGCCGGCCCGGATGGCGACGTTACGGGCGATGGAGAGCGCCAGCGCAGTCTTCCCCATAGACGGCCGACCGCCCAGGACGATCAGCGCGCCCTTCTGGAGGCCGGGGATCATGTTGTCTATGGCCTCAAAACCGGTGGACAGGCCGCTCTCCGCAACCTCGTCGTCTAAGCTTATATCCCGGATATGCTTGGTTTTGTGCTCGGAGGCGGCAGACGCGGTGCCGCCGTGCTTGCTCTCGATTTCGGCGTATACCTCCTCTGCGCTCTTCGCGCCGGTGTAGAGGTCGGATATGGCCCTGTGGTAGGCAAGGATGTCCTGCCGGCAGGCTGCGGTGGCATTGATGATCTTGGCGCGGGCCTCGACGCTCTCAAGGGCGCATGAGTGCTCGTATTGGAGGGCGTTTAGATAAGATTCGCCTTTGATACCCTCCACGCCGATCTCCTCCAGCCAACCGTGCTTTTTGAGGACATTGCTGACCGTGACGATATCTACACGATCCCCAGCCCTTTCAAGGCTCGCGATGGCCGCATATATCTTCTGGTGGCCGTCGTCGCTGAACGCGCCCCGGGAGAGCAGCCGCAGGGCCGCCGAGCTGCCGCCTGGGTGGTACAGGGCCGCGCCGAGCACCTCACGCTCAAGGTCGATTTCCGTCGGCATTGGGGTATCTATGGTACTATTGGTCATCCTGGGCGTCCTCTCCGAGCATCTCTTGCATGATGGCCTCGTCCCTCAGGCGCTTTGCGTCGGCGTCGGCAGGGGCTACCGGGACGGGGACGGGCGCCGGGGTGGTAGCTGGGGATGGCGACTTGGATTTAGGTCGGCCAGCGCCGGGGAACTCGCCGTCAATGAACGCCTGGACGTCAGACATCTTGAACCGGAAATCTTTAGCCATAGACGTATCGGCCTTCAGGCGTCCAGCTTTGACGTGCCGCCATACCGTACGGCGACATACTTGGAGAATCTTCATCACGTCCTCTGTCGCCAGCATCTTATCCATCATCTGCCTCCAACACACGCAACAAACATTATTGTAACCATTGCAATTATGGCAAGGTAAACTAAGTCGGTTGACTCAAAAGCTGTATTTTTCGAGCTGGCAAGGCCGCATTTGCCATTACCACGGTACAGGGCGCAATCTTCCCGACACTCCGGCGGGCGAATCGCCCCCGTATGCTCAACGGTTCCGCCCTGGCGGAACGGACATGTTTTCGTAGGGTTCATACTTTCCCTGTCTCCTCATTCGACGCGCTGAGGACGGCATCTACCTTAGCGAGGTCTTCGGGTTTGAGGTCCCAGTACCCGTTGAAGAAGCCGACGAGGCGCGGGTAGGATATGCCTGTTTGCCGGGCGATCTCCGCCTGTTTCAGGCCGGACTTCTCCAGCCGCTCGTGATAATCCTGCCATTTTAGTTTTGCCATGCGAACTCCGATATAGTATATTAATTAATTACCCTCTGTATAGTTGGTGATGATACAGGTGGTAATGGTGATGGTTACACTCTAAATATAACGCAATATATCGCGAGAATCAAGCATTTTTTTGCGAAAAGTGAACAATATTTTATGGACGCTCTTGAAACAATTTTTTACGAACGGGTCGGTGAAGCTATTAAGTCCTTGCGGGATAATGGGTTAAGCAATGTGCTTATAGCGGAGCGTGTTGGAGTGTCCGAGTCTACAATTCGCTGTTGGAAGGGTGGGGGCGCGGTGCCGAGCGCCCTTGGATTAAAAAACCTTGCCGATTTGGTAGGTTGGAATGTCGGCTATTTTTTCGACACTGACGCATCAAAATCCTCGCTGAGTGGGCAGGAGACGGAACTGGTCAAGGTTTTTCGAGGGCTGTCCATCCGCGGCCAGACGGCCCTGATGGGCGCCGCATATAACATAGAAGAGGACGAGGCCCAGCGGGGCGGGGGTGACGTTCCCCCAGCCGGCGCCGCGTCAGAGCCGGTATCCGCGGCGCCGAAGAGGGGGTCCGCTGGCGCTCTGGTTGGTTCCGATGTTGGTGCGGGTGTGAGAGGGTAGATAATAAGGGTCGATTATGTGGCTCATAGGCAAGGAAACTTAAAAAGGGGTATTGTTTATGGATTTATTCTTTTCGGGAGTGTAAAACCTTTTCTGTAAATTAGTTTTTCCGTTTTTTTATTTCGTCTCCCGAGGCCCCCTATATAGGGGGCCTCGAACATAAAATACGATCTGC
>WQRV01000017.1 GCA_009786575.1 Chitinispirillia bacterium
CCCCTATATTTACATAACACTAAAAACCGCTAATAAACTCACTGCACAGTCAGGGTCAGCACTGATAGGTGTGTTGGTAGCGGTAGTGTTCATCGGCATCGTGATGGGGGCGATGGTTAAAAGTACGGGGAGCCAGAGTGCATCTACCAGGAGTTTTGGCACTGTCTTGACCGCTAATAGTACGCTGAATAGCGGGATGATCGCTACCGAAATGTATTTTGGCAGTGAGAGCAAATGGGGAGATGTAAAAAATAAGCTAAACAAAATTATGGCGAATCCGGCCGTGCCTCACTATGTGTACGGTGATGCCAATACAAGAGAGACGATTTCTAAAGGACAGGAATTTAGAAGCCAGCTCACTAAATTCTGCCCCAATACACGAGTGGGAACTTTCGATGTCGCCAGCAGCAACGGGGGCGGGAGGGATATTAGAACGGCGAAGGCGTTTTACTGGATGGATGTGGAATTGAATCCGCTTACGGGGGGAGCTTGGGGGACTAATGCTTTTTATATGGGTAAAGGTCGATTGACATCAAATCCCAAGTTTAGAGTTGAGGGATATGCGACGTTTGCGGCTCCATTGTCAGTTAATGAACCTTTGACATTTAATTCTGAAGCGGATGCACAATTTGCGGCTGATAATCTGGGAAGGGGAGATGTTTATTTTCGTTCTCCGGTAACATTCAACTCGTCTAACATTAATTTTACTACAAATGTTTATTTTCACAACCATGTTAACATGAATACTGTTAACACTAAAGGGATGTTGCAGCCGGTGTTTGGAAAAAGTGTTGGTTTTAAGGAGAATTTTGAAGCGGGCAATAGAGACAATAATGGATCTATTACTGTTGCCGGAAATGTTTGGATTGATGGAAAGTTTGCGAATATAAATGGTGATTTTACAGGGACTAAGATATCCAGCACTACCGATACAGGATCGTTTAATTATAATGAATCAAATATTCCAGTGTTATCGTCTACTTGTACATTTCCTATAAATGATATTTGTACCATTCATTATGGCATTTATAAGAATCAACATAGTAATCTTTCTCTTAATACACAAGGACCTGTAGATTTTAATAATAAGGTGATCCCAGTTTCCTCCCCAATGACAGAGAAATTCATTTTGGACTCATTAAAAATGTTGGAATTTCAGAAACGTCAAGAACCCAACCTTATTTTGGCAGATAGTGGTAAAACTTTTTATAAATTCTCCAACAACATAACGATGACAGGTAATTCGCTGCAAGATTCTATATCGAAATGGCGGCAGAATTCAGCATACGAAAAATATTTTCATCCTGATCGCAACGGCCATTTATTATTGGATGCAACTGGGGTTGAGTGGAATGGAGGAACATTTAATGATAAAGTAGTTATAAAAGCGACTGGTGCGATGAATGTAAATGGTAATTTTTATAAGAGCGAAAATAAAGCAAGCACAATGATTTATGTTGACAAAAACGGCACATTGAATAATATGGGGATAAAAGACGGAGGAATATTTCGCGGGCTTATTTATGTACATCATGAAAATCAACAAGATATTTCTTTCTCGCCTGGTTCAAATAATGATACGTTTGAAGGCGCAGTCTTGTTTAACGGCGGAAATAAGGTATATTGGAACATCAATAGTACCGGGATAACAACAATCCGCCGAAACGACGAAGCCATCAGCGCCTTCGGCGGAATGTTAAAAAATCTTGACACCGGTAAATTGGTTGGTGGCGGCGACCCCAACGCCAAACCGACCGTCAAAGACCCCTCTACACCGGGGCCGATAGCGGTAGAAAAGGTGGGCGTCTACTTCTATTAATGCCCCCGGCCCGGTTAACGGCGTCGCCAGTCCCGCGTACGCCGTCTGCCGGAAGAATTTTGCATTAGCTATTGACTCTGAGATGTTTTTTTAGTATATTAGATAATGAACGCTCGTCGTCGGAGGCTCCTCCGGGCACCATAGCGGGGGAATCCGTAGCGGATTCCTCTTGGCGGCCAACCTGCGGGACTCCTTCGCGGGCGGACTTATAAGGCGCTTGGTCAAATTGCTCAAGCGCCTTTATTTTTGTAAGGCTGTGATCGTAATAAAGCCCCTCGTTCTCATTACCACGAGCTACAAAACTTATAGCGTACGGTTCCCCGTCAATCGTTGCTTTAGCTGCAAAAAAATACTCAATTGACCCGCGTTTTTTGCCGGTTTTTTTCTCAAGGAATATACCGTTTTTGATTAAATCAGGGGCAATTTCCATAAGTGCGGCCTTTTGGGGTCCTGCGTTATGGAAAGACACATGGTCCGCGCTCCCTTTGCTAAATCGTATGGGCATCTCGGTATCGTCGTTCACATACGTACCGAAGATGTTTTTGGATGCAACCCACTCCCTGATTCTGGCAGTAAGGCTTTTCCCGCCTGATTCTTCAGGTTTTGCCGAGAATATCCCCATTACGCTCGCGCTGTTTACCGCCAGCGAAGGCAATGCGTTGAACTTTATTATTTTTTTTAATTTTCCCCATTGGCGGTATATATATTATGGTATTATGTCGGTTTGTTGATGTATTGGCAGGAGTAAGGGACGGTATAAACTCGAAAAGGGTCGGTATAACGTCAAAAAATGGCTGTAATTAACTTTAACTATAACAAAAACTAATAACTCAAAGGAACGAGGGGATTATGAGCTTTGAAAAGCTTCTAAGGCCGGAGTCTGTAGCGGTTGTCGGGGCGTCGGCTGAGCCCGGCAAGGTGGGATATTATATCCTGAGCAATATTATCAACGACGGGTTTGCGGGGCCGGTTTACCCGATTAACCCCAAAGCCCCCGAAATTTTGGGGAAAAAGTGCTACAAGAGCCTCACCGAGGTCCCCGGGCCGGTGGATTTGGCCGTGGTGGTCGTCAAGAAGGACCTGGTCCTGCCCATCCTTGAGGAGATGGGGAAGAAGGGGACCAAGGCGGCAATCATCATCACCGCCGGGTTCGGCGAGACGGGCGAGGAGGGCAGGGCCCTGCAGCTCAAGATGGTGGACGTGGTGAAGCAGTACGGGATCACCATGCTCGGGCCCAACTGTCTGGGGCTTTTGAACCCCTGGCACAAGATGAACGCGTCGTTCGGCGGCGCGGCGGGTACTCCGGGCGGGATCGCGCTGATTTCCCAGTCCGGCGCGCTGCTCACCGCTGTTCAAGACATTGCCGCGCAGGGTAAGCTCGGCTGGTCGGTTTTGGCCTCCATCGGCAACAAGGCGTCGCTCGACGAGGTCGATTTCCTGAACGGGCTCAAGGACGACAACAATACTAAGGTAATAGCCGGCTACCTCGAGAACATCACCAAGGGCGCGGAGTTCATCAAGGTCGCCGAGGAGGTGAGCCAGAAGAAGCCGATAGTGCTGTTCAAGGCGGGCCGGACCGACGCGGGCGCGAAGGCGGCGTCGTCGCACACGGGCAGTCTGGCTGGGGCCGACACGGCCTACGCCGCGGCGTTCGACAGGCTGGGCATCATCCGCGCCGAATCCATCGAGCACGTGTTCGACGTCGCGATGGCGTTCTCCTACATGCCGCTTCCCGCCGGCAGGCGCGTAGCGGTGGTAACAAACGCGGGCGGCCCCGGCATCATGATGTCCGACGCGCTGGAAATGGCCGGCCTCAAGGTGGCCCACTTTGAGCAGGCGACCACCGACAAGCTGCTTGCCACGCTCCCGCCCGCCGGTTCGGCGCACAACCCGGTTGACGTGTTGGGCGACGCCACAAGCGACATGTACGGCAAGGCGATGGACATCGTCATCGAGAGCCCGGAGGTAGACAGCATGATCGTGGTGCTCACCCCGCAGAAGATGACCGATGAAGACAATGTGGCCAAGCACATCATAGAGCTTTCCAAGAAGACCAAGAAGCCGATATTCGCCTGCTTCATGGGCGCCGGCAGCATTACAAAAGGCGTGGAGCTTCTGCGCGATAACAAAATCCCGCAGTACGGCGTCCCGGAGCGCGCCGCCAAGGCAATGCTCGAGATGGCGCGCTACGCCGAGTTCAGGAAGCGCCCGGCCCGCAAAATCGCGTCGTTTGATGTGGATAAAAAGAAAGTGGCCGACATCATCAAGTCTTACCGCGACAGGGGCGTAAACGAGATCGGCGAGATCGATGCCAAGGAGATCATGCGCGCCTACAAGTTCAACGTGCCCTCCGGCAAGCTCGCCAAGACCGCGGAGGAGGCCGGTAAGTTCACGGACGAGATCGGGTACCCGGTGGTGATGAAGATTTCGAGCCCCGACATCCTCCACAAGTCTGATTCGGGCGGCGTGAAGGTCGGTTTGAACAGCCATGATGAAGTCGTCAAGGGTTTCGACGACATGATGGTCGTCGTCAAGCAGCGTGTGCCGGGCGCGAAGATCGACGGCGTGCTCCTCGAGAAGATGATCGGCAGCAAGGACGACAAGGAAGTCATCGTCGGCATGAACAAGGACCCGCAGTTCGGGCAGATGATCATGTTCGGCCTTGGCGGTATCTTCGTCGAGGTGCTGAAAGACGTCTGCTTCGGCCTCGCGCCGCTTACGGCTGAGGAGGCGCTGGCGATGATCCAGAACACCAAGTCGTACAAGCTGCTTACCGGCGCGCGCGGGTCGAAGCCTAACGATGTCAAGGCTATCGTCGAGAACTTGCAGCGCACGTCGCAGCTTGTGACCGACTTCCCGGAGATCGCGGAGATCGACATCAACCCGCTCAAGGTTGGGGTTGAGGGCGCTGGCGCGACGCTTTTGGACGCGCGTATCATTTTGACGAAGTAATGTGCTGATGTATTAATAATTGTGTGCTATCCCCGAGTAAATGCGGGGATAGCATATTTTTTGTGTCCTGATACGGATGTACCATTGTATATATGCAATCACCGCAAGAGATAAAATCCAGATTATTTTCCCTTGTCAACAAGGGGATAAAGTACGACCTTGACCGGATGTACAGAGCCGCGTCTTTGTGCGGCGACCCGCAGAAATCGTATAAATCGGTACATGTGGCCGGGACGAACGGGAAGGGGTCAACGTGTACGTATGTAGAATCTGTCCTTCGTCATGCCGGTTATCGTACAGGATTATACACATCCCCGCACATCACCAATTTTGAGGAACGGTTTAAGATTGGCGGTATTGATATTTCCGAGGATATGTGGTTTGACGTTTACAAGGAGCAGGAATCGATCATCAACGATTTGGGCCTGACGTTTTTTGAGGCCGCTACGCTGATGTCGTTTGAAATCTTTAAAAGGGCCGGTGCGGATTACGCCGTTTTTGAGGTAGGGATGGGCGGGCGGCTCGACGCGACCAATATCATCGCCCCGGAGGTATCAATAATAACAAAATTATCTCTGGATCATCAGGAGTATTTAGGTGATACGGTTGAGCTGATAGCGGGGGAGAAGCTCGGCATCGTCAAGCCCGGTGTCCCTGTCATTATGCTTGATCCTGTCAATCCAGCGATAAAATACCTCGCAAACAAAAAGTGTACAGATCTTAATTCCGAATTGACATTTGTCAGCGCGGATGATGACGCGAGCGATATTATCTGTACCGGTAGCGGGGGAGTATCATTCATCCGTAAAGGTCACAAATACGAATTATCGATGTCCGGCAAATATCAAGTCCAGAACGCGCTATTGGCGTTGACGGCTATGGAAAAGATCGCCGCCATAGATACTTCCGTTATCCATACAAGTATAAAATCCGCCGCTATTTTGGGCCGCTTTCAAATCATTAATATTGGCGGGAGAGATATTGTTGTTGACGTAGGCCACAACCCGGATGCCGCAGCCGCTCTTGTTGAGACACTGGACTCATATTTTCCTAACCGCCGCATACACTTTGTTGTAGGCATAATGAAGGACAAGGACGTATCGTCGGTCATAAAAATATTATCATCCCGTGCGTCGTCATTCTATTTCGCCAAACCTGATACCGGCCGCGCGGCTGACCCTGTTGAATTATGCCGGTTGACGGAGAATAAAAATGTTATTGCCGAAAGCGTAAAAGAGGCACTTCGTATGGCGGTTGCCGGTTCCGGCGGAGAAGACGTTGTTTGTGTTACCGGCTCATTCTTCACTATCGTCGAGGTTTTCGCGCAGCAGTGAGAACTGCTTGCTGGCAGCCTTTATGTATTTCGCTACCTTGTCGCGCAGTTCCTTTTGGTTTACCGGTTTCAGCACGTAGTCGGTTGCGCCGTACTTGAAAGTTTCTCTCGCGTGGGCGAATGTTCCGAATGGCGAGGAGAGCAGTATCGGCGTTTTTTTGTGCAGGGGGTGTTCCCTTATTTCGGTAATGGAGTTGAACCCGTCCGACGCGAGCATTTTGTAGTCGAGCAGGAAGAGGTCGGGGCGTTTGAGGTCGAGAAAGCCGCCGATCTCTTCTAATCTTGAGAGCATGCACACGTTGTAGTCTTCGCGCAGTGTGTAGAGGACCGCGAATTTTTTTTGCAGCATGCCTTTGAGGGAGCCGCTGTAGTCGTCGCTGAGGGCGTGGCTGATTGCGTTGAGCATGCTGTAGACTTCGTCTACGGCTAGAATACATGGTTTGGTATTGGTGTCTTCGTCTTCAGACGCATACTCGCGTTTCATTGGGTTCAGGTGGTATTCAATGCGCTCTATCAGATCCGGGTCGGAGAATGGTTTGGAGACGTAGTCGGCCGCGCCGAGGCTGAAGCCCCGTACGATGCTGTCCTTGTCGTTTTTGCCGGTGAGGAAGATCACCGGTATGGTTGCGTAGAGGCGGTCGCTTTTGAGTTTTCTTATGGCTTCCCATCCGTCAACATTAGGCATATTGATATCTAACAGTATCAGGTCGGGCGTAACGTGGTCGAGGATATCGAACATTGTGTCTACCGACTGGGCTGGGAAGACCTCGTAGCGTTCTTTGAGCCGGCCTTTTACGGATACTAAGCTGAAGTTGACGTCATCAACGTAGATGATTTTTGGGCGGATGCCCACCATTTCCGTAACTTTCATCTCGCGTTTTTCGGGTGAGAAGAGGCATTCGATGCGGTCTATAAGGTCGGTATCGGATACCGGCTTGAATACGTAGTCGGCCGCGCCGAGGTTGAAGCCTTTACGCACGCTCTCCCGGTCTATCTTGGCGGTGAGGAACATGACCGGTATGTTTGCGTAGCGTTCGTCGGTTTTCAGCCTTATGATAGCTTCGTAGCCGTCTACCAGCGGCATGTTGACGTCTAATATTATCAGGTCGGGCCTGACGTGCGAGATGATTTCAAAGAGTGTGGCTACTGACTGCGCCGGGTAGATCTCATAGTGGTCCTTGAGCCGGCTTTTCATGGAGACTAAGCTGTAGTTGACGTCGTCAACGTAAATTATTCTTCTGCGTATAATATCAGACATTTTTATATTCTCCTATACGTTTGGCCCGGAGAGCCTTTTAACGATTTGAGCGAAGTCCATCCTGTCCATATTTTCCCGAAGCCAGACGGCGAGGCCGTCGTCCGAGGTGTACTGGTATTTTTCTATCTCTTCCATTGCCGCGTCGGCCCCGTCCATGTTGTAGGCTTCGCAGGCGGCTTTAAGGTTTGAGAGTACGCCGGCGTCCGGCATCTCCTTTTTTGGTTTGGGGTTTTCGGCGTCTATGGCGGAGATCATGGCGTCGAGGTCGCCGGCGAATTCCCGCGCGGTTTCTATAAACGGGCCGTTGTGGGCGTTTATGTAGTCGAGATCGCTGTTTTTGGACGCCTTTTCGAGCCTTTCTGCGCCTTTTCCCAGCTCTTCGGCGAAGATGCCGTAGCTGGCGCCCTTGAGGCTGTGGACGGCTCTCTCGTATTCGGCCCGGCTATCTTTGCCTGCGGTTTCTATCAGGTCGATCATGGAGTGTACGGCCGCCGCGTAGGAGCGCAGGACTTTCAGGTACGTCTCTTCGTCGCCTTCGTAGCGTTCCAGCCCTTTGGCGATGTTGAGCCCGGTTACGTTTTTGTTGCTGAAGCGCGCGGATTCCTCCGGATGGGCTGTTTGCTGCGCCGCCTTAAGGCTTTGCAGCCGCCGCGCGTTTTCAACTACTTCCGGCGGGTACTTGTCGCGTACGAATTTATTCAGCAGGCCGTTCAGCCGGCGTACGTCTATGGGTTTGGAGATGAACTCGTCGAAGCCGTTTTGCAGGAAGATGTCGGCCTGCCCCGATACGGCATTGGCCGTCAGCGCGATGATGGGGTCGGTGTACCCCAGTTTGCGCAGGTATTTTGTTGCCATGATGCCGTCCATTTCAGGCATCATGTGGTCCATGAAGATGATGTCGTATTTCTGGCCGTCTTTGATTTTGTCGATAGCCTCGCGGCCGCTCATTGCGGTGTCTATTTGCAGCCTGTAAAGTTTCATGAGGCCCACGGCGACGTAGAGGTTGGTATCCACGTCGTCTACGACCAGAACATTTCCGTAAGGCATTGGGTCGCGCGTGAACTGGTGCCCGCCCCATTTTTTGCGCGTTATGTAGTTTTCGCGGAATTGCCGCAGGTTTGCCGCAACCTGTTCGCCCAGTATTTGGCTGTCTACGGTTGATTGCGGCAGGCGCACGGTAAACTGCGTTCCCGTGCCGGGTTTGCTCTCCGCGCTTATTTTGCCGCCCATGAGGTTTACGAGGCGCTGCGTAATAGCCAGGCCGAGGCCGGTGCCCTCGGTAGTGCGGGCCGTTCCGCTGTTGAAGCGGGAGTATTCGTCGAACATCTTGTTCAGCTGCTCTTTCGTCATGCCGTGGCCCGTATCCCGCACGTTTAAGAGGAGGTCCACGCAGTTCTCCTTGCCGGGCGGGAGTTCGGAGACGACCGACAGGGTTATCTTGCCGCTGTCGGTGTATTTGAACGCGTTGGAGAGCAGGTTGTTCAGAATCTGCTTAATGCGGAACTCATCGCCGATGAGCTTTGCCGGCAGTTTCTCGTCTACCTCAAGCTCAAACTCGATGGGCACGCTCTCTATCCGCATCATGTTCAGGTGCACCGAGTCGTTTATCAGGCTTGCGACATCGTACTCCTCGGGGAATATGTTGAGCTTGCCGGCCTCGATTTTGGAGAAGTCGAGGATGTCGTTTATTATGCACAGCAGCAGGTTGCACGATGTGTGTATTTTGTTGAGCCCGTCCAGCGCCTCTTGCGGGAGCGAATCGTCCTGTACCAGCATTTCCGTGATGCCGAAGATTGCGTTCATAGGCGTTCGTATTTCGTGGCTCATGTTTGCCAGGAAGGCTGATTTGGAGCGCGATGCCGCGAGCGCCGTTTCGGCCATCTCCTTGCGTTTCGTTATGTCGTGCGCGATGCTCATGACGCCGATCGCTTCGCCGTTTATCATAAGCGGTATCTTGGTTATTTCGTAGAACGGCTTGGTTCCGTTTAAGCCCGGTATTTGCTCTTCGGACGTGGTAATCCGGTTTTCGCGCATAACCTCGCGGTTTTTCTCGCTCAGCCGCGCGATGGTGTCGGCCGGCAGCCCGATGCCGGCTTCTTCGTCGTTCAGCCCTATGATGTCGTTCATGTTTTTGCCGAAATACCGCAGGAACGCCTGATTGCAGTGCATATAGCGCAAATCGGTATTCTTGGTAAAGAGAAGGTCTGGGATCGAGTCAAAGAGCGTTGTGAGCGTGGTAGTTTGCAGCGCGAGTTCGTGCGTCCGCTTGGCTACTAAGGCCTGACGGTTTATCGCGCTCACCATCATAAGGCTTACCGACCGCAGGATGGCGATCTCGTCCTCTTTGAAGCTGCGCTCGCGCTTGCAGTCGTCAACGCAGAAGAGCCCCCAGAATTTCTCGTCGAGAAAGAGCGGGATGATAACGGTTGACTGTATCTCATAAGCGTTCAGGTACTCCTGTTCCACCGGCAGCATCTTTGAGGCTGGCCCGGAAACGTGTTTTTTGCGGATAAATTTGTTTTTCCATCTGTATGGAAAGTCGTCGTTCATAACCGGGATCGACTCTTTCTGCCTTCCCGTTTCGCTGAGCCAGATATAGGTGAGGGAGAACGGCTGGTCGCTGTTCTCCAGTTCGCCGCGCCAGATGTGGACGCGGTCGGCGTTTATGGAGCGGCCCACGCGTTCCATGCTCCGCGTCAGCGACACCTCGATGTCTTCGTTTTCGTCTGTTGTGAGGAGCGTGGTCGCTACTTTGTTGACAGCCTGCAGCAGGTTGTCGCGGTCGGCGATGTCGCGCATCATCTCTTCATGCTCCCGGATATCGCGGGTGTAGCTGACCACCACGTCCTCCTCGCCGTATTTGGCGCGGACGAGCGTGATCTCCGCGGAGAGGGGGATGCCGGTGGAGGGTATGCGGTGCATCCAGGTGAAGAAAGATTGGCCCTCCTCAAACGCATTGTTCACGAGCGCCCTGATTTTTTCGCCGGAGAGCTGCCCGTCGGGCTGATACCTGGGCGAGCACTCGGTTGTGAACTTTTCTATGTACTCCTGCTTGTTCTTAAACCCGAACAGTTTCACGCCTGCCTCGTTGCAGTCTATCGTTTCAAGGTCACGGCTCCATATTTGGGCGCACAGCGGGGAGGTGTCGAGCATAAGCATGGTGCGCTCGTTCGCCTCGTCCAGCGATTTTTCGATTTTCGCAAAGGCCGATTCCGTATTTTTTACGACCTGCCTTATTATTAAGGATGAGGCCAGTATGCAGCAGCACCCTATAAGGACGGAGAGCAGGACCGCTATGGCCCTCGCGCGTTTGAGGCCCTGCATAAGGTAGTCGCAGTCAATGCCCATCCCGATGGCGCCTATGACCTTTCCGGATGAATCATGGAAGGGGAAATGCGCTACGTAAACGGCCCCTGATCCGGTATTTATAAGTTCATCCTTGAGTACGACTTCATTATTCAGGCACTGTTTGAGGTTTGGCGTGATCTCGTTTTCGACGGGGGAGCCGGCGTGGTGGAAGAGCGAGTCGCTTTTCTCCAGGCCGTCCATTACATATACCAGCTCGCCGCTGCTGTTCTGCTTTGCGGTGTAGAGGTATTTGATGTTGGCGATGCGCCTTATTTCGTCTAACTTGCTGTGCGCGTTTGTGTAGATGTCGGACTTTTCGTCTTCGATCGTGTTAATCTCATAAAAACTGCGCGCGTCAATTATGTTTTCGGCGTACTTGTGTGTGTTAATCGCGTCTTCCTTCAGCTTGTTTATGGCAAGCGTATGGAACTGCCTGTACGTGACGTAGTATATAGTGGTTGATAGGAGGGCGATGATGAGCAGGAGCGCCATCGTCATCCTGAATTCAAGATTTTTCCAGATATTTTTTGTGGTAGTGGTATTTGCCGCCATGAATTTTCTCCAAAAGAACCGGATAGTTTCTCAACTCCCGCCGTTAATCGTTACCGGCGCCCGTGCGGTGCAGAGCCGCGGGCGTCAGGACAGGCCCTCAATCAGTTTTTTGATTGCGGCATGGCACTTCCCGCAGGCCCCGCCGGCCTTTGTGAAGTTGGTCACATCCTCAAGCGTTTTCAGGCCGTTCTCTTTTACGGCTTTTTGAATCTCCATCTCGGTTATGTTAAAGCATACGCATACGATTTTGCCCTCTTTGGCCGCCGGCGCCGCCGTCTGCCCGCCGGTTTCGTAGTACTTTATGGCTGCCTCTAAAGCTTCCTGGCCCATGACGCTGCAGTGCATCTTCTCGCGCGGCAGCCCGCCGAGCGCCTCGGCGATGTCTTTGTTCGTTATGGCCTTGGCCTCCTCGAGGGTCTTGCCCTTGCATAAGACGGTCAGCATGCTCGCCGCCGCGATGGCGCTGCCGCAGCCGAAGGTTTTGAACTTTATCTCCTCAATCCTGCCGTTGCCGTCGAGCTTGAAGGTTAGGCGCATGGCGTCGCCGCAGCTGAGGTTGCCTATCTCCCCGAACCCGTCGGGGGCCTCGATCTCCCCGGTGTTGCGGGGGTTCATGTAGTGGTCTTTGACGGTATCGGTATAGTCCCACATAGCGGTCTCCTATTATAGATTCCACGGTTAAATATTGTGCCCCCGCCATCCGGCAAACTCCCCGGCGGCCGTGGCGCCGCCGGATGGCACAGGTACAATATTTAACCGCGCGTTCAATATTTTACAGGAGCGGCTCGGCAGGCATGCCGTCCACCCCGAACAGTTCTTTAATGAAATATACTATTTTGTCGAGCATAATGGTAACATCTGTATCAATTGGTATCCTGCCCGCGGCAGCCTTGGTGTGCCCGCCCCCGCTCCCGCCGAACTGCGTGGCCAGGCGCTCGGCGCGGATCCCGGCCGAGTTGTCGCTGTTGGAGCGGATGGAGAAGTATATCTGGTTCTTGAAGACGGCGGTGCAGATCATCCACTCGAGCTTTTCCCAGCAGTGGAAGAACTCGGCCATTTCGGCGATGGAGTCCGGCGCGGCCACGGTGCCCAAGTGGGTGTACCCCACGTTCCCGCAGCAGACGGTGTTGTCGGCGGCCTCGCGGATGGTGCGGAAGAACTCGACGTTGCGGTCGGGGTTCTCTATCTCCGAGAGGAGGCGGTGGTCCATGATGTCGAAGAGGCGCTTGTAGAACTCGATGTCGCGGTCGCCGGCGCCGCGCCGCATGCCGCTCGTGTCGGTCTTGATGCCGTTGAAAAGGGCGGTGGCGAGCTTGGGCGGGATGGGGCAGCCGGCCTCGATTAAGTATGAGGCCACGATGGTGGCCGCCGCGCCGCAATCCGGGCGGATGTCGTGGAAGAAGGGGGCGTCTTCCGGCACGTCGGCGGGGTGGTGGTCGATGACCGCGTGGACCTCCACATGCGGCGGCAGCGAGATGTTGCCTCGGCCGGGGTAGCAGTCTACGAGCACGATCTTATCGTAGTCGGCGGTATCGGTGAGGACGAACGGCACGGTCTTTATGCCCAAAAAGCGGATCATGGCGCGGTTCTCGGCCCGTCCCACGAATCCCCCAAACGAGATGGTGGCGCTGGGCACGCCCCAGAAGGCGAGCAGCTCCGATAGCCCAAACGCCGACGCGATGCAGTCAGGGTCGGGATAATCGTGCGTCAGGATGAGCACAGACGACGCCTGCGCTACCGCCTCGCGGAACCCGTCAAGTTTGCTGTCACGCGATTTTTTTAAATTTTTTTTGCAAATCTCCATGAATAATAATATAATATAAGGGTAGGGGAAAAACACAAATAAGGCGAGTCTTACAAATGAAGTATGCTGTCATCTCGGACATACATGGTAATCTCGAGGCCCTAAACGCCGTCCTCAAGGACATCAGGCGCCGCCGCGCGGACAAGGTTTTCTGCCTCGGCGACATCGTGGGCTACTACCCCAACCCGCGCCAGTGCATCGAGCTCATAAGCGCCCACGCCGCCCGCTGCGTCGCCGGAAACCACGACTACGCTGCCATAGAGAGGACCGACACCAGCTGTTTCACCTACTTCGCCTTCTCCGCCATGGAGTGGACCAAGCAGCACCTCACCGACGCCGACAAGGACTTTTTGAGCGCCCTGCCGCTGACCTGCGAAGAGGAGAACATCTACCTCGTCCACTCCTCGCCCTGCGACCCGGAGCGCTTCTCCTACGTCTTCCCCGACAACGAATACTCGGTTATAGAGGCCTTCAGCCACCTCACGCGCCACGTGAACTTCATAGGCCACACCCACTGCCCCTCCATAATGTACCAGGAGGGCGACAGGGTCATACTCCACTCCGAGACCTCAGTGGGCATAGAGGAAGACTGCCTCTACTTAATCAACGTGGGCAGCGTGGGCCAGCCCCGCGACTTCGACAGCAGGTCGTGCTACGCGCTCTACGACACCGACAAGGGGATAATCTCTCTGCACAGGGTAAGCTACAACTACCGCGTCACTCAGAAAAAGGTGAGGGAGTGCGGATTACACGCATTTTTGGCAGAACGGTTAGAGAAGGGCAGATAAAAATGTGGAGTTTGGAGTTTGGAGTGCGGAGTTTTCCGGGATGCGCCCTTGTTTGGGGATGATTGGTGATAGGCAATGATTAACCTGACAGACGATATACAAAAGAAGTTCCTGCCGTTCGTTGAAAAACCGCTGCGGTACACCGGCAGCGAGCTCAACGCCGTCCGTAAGAATCTGGATGATGTTTCTGTCCACGGGTGTTGCTGTTTTCCCGACCTGTACGATATTGGGATGTCCCACCACGGCCTGCAGATCCTATACCACATCGTCAACAGTCACGGTAACTGGGCGCTGTCGAGATGCTTTAACCCCTGGGCCGACGCGGAGAAGGTGATGCGCGAGGCCGGGATACCGCTGTTTACGCTGGAGTATTTCTCCCCGGTCAGGGAAGCCGACTGGATAGGCTTTTCCGTCCAGTATGAATTGCAGTATACGAATCTCGTCAACATGATCGATATGGCCGGGTTGAATATCCTGTCGTCACAAAGGGGGGATGGCGACCCGGTGATAATTGCCGGCGGGCCGTGTATGGGCAACCCGGAGCCGTTAACTCCGTTTGTCGACGCGTTTCTTGTTGGGGATGGGGAGGAGGCGGTTGTTGAATTTTGTAAGGCGGTGGAGGAGTTTAAGGGGGCAGGGCGGGGGAGGGTGCTGGAAGAGGCCGCCAAAATTCCCGGATTCTACGTCCCGTCAATCCATGCAAAAGGCAATGCCCCCGTAAGGCCCGCGCGTATAAGCGCGTTTGAGGAAAAACACATCCCCAAAGCCCCGTTAGTCCCGCTTATGGAGGTCGTCCACCACAGATTATCGGTCGAGGTTATGCGCGGATGCACGCGCGGGTGCAGGTTCTGCAGCGCGGGGATGTACTACCGCCCCGTCCGCGAGAAGGATATGTCATTAATAAAGGAGCAGGTCGGGGACGGCGTGCGCCGTACCGGGTGGAGGGATGTCGGCCTGTTAAGCCTGTCTACCGCTGATTATTCATGTATTACCGGTTTACTGGCATCGATGCGGGAGGTCAAGAAGGAGCACCACCTGCGGATGTCTCTCCCGTCAACCAGAATCGACGCCTTGGCGCCGGGGCAATTGGACGAACTGAACGCCGTTTCGCCCATAACCTCGTTCACCATTGCTCCCGAGGCAGGGAGCCGGCGGCTACGCAAGGTCATCAACAAGGATTTTACGGATGAGGCGATATACGATACCGTGCGGTTGCTGCTGGAACGCAATGCCCAGACGATAAAGCTCTATTTTATGACGGGGCTTCCTACGGAGACGGATGAGGATATCCAGGCTATAATAGACATGGTGAAGACGATATCCGGCATGCTCCGCGCCCGCTCGCCCCGCCTCTCGCTGCACGTGTCGCTGTCGCCGTTCTCGCCCAAGGCAAATACGCCTTTTCAGTGGGAGGGGATGGAGCCGGTGGAGGCGCTGGATGAGAAGGGGCGGTTCGTCAAGAGGTGCCTGCGCGATAAGAAGAACGTCAAGGTATCTTACAGGGATGGCCGGATTACGTTTTTGGAGACGGTTATGGCGCGCGGGGACCGGCGTGTGGGCGATGTCGTCCTGCAGGCCTGGAAGATGGGGGCCAGGTTTGACGGGTGGGACGAGCGGTTTAATCTGGATTTGTGGATGGAAGCGGCGCGGGAGGTTGGGGTTGATCCGTACATCTATACAAAACCAATAGGCATGGATGATCCTTTGCCCTGGAGCGCGGTCTCGGTTGGCGTGGATGTTGAATTTCTGTTAAGAGAACGCGCGCTTGCGTATGATGAGACGGCGACGGCTGACTGCCGGGTAGGGGAGTGCGGTAACTGCGGGGTTTGCGGGCAACCGGTATCGCCCCGTTTTTGTTCTGTGTTGACCGGTGCGCCAATGCCGCCATCAACAAATTTACCGGAGGATGCGTCAACAAGCGTACCGGCACCGGTATCAGCAGATACAACAGCATCCTACGGCCGCCGTCCAAAGGTGTCGGCTGATAAGCGGTCATCATCCGAATGCCGCTACAGATTCTTTTATGAGAAAAGAGAACCGGTACGCTTCCTCGGCCATCTCGATATGGTGGAAGTCTTCCACCGCGCGATGATTGCCGCATCGTTCCCCCTCGCGTTTTCCCAGGGCTTCAACCCGCACCCGCGGGTCTCTTTCGGCCCGCCGCTGCCGTTTGGGGCCATAGGGCTCGCCGAGGCGTTCGACATAGAAACGAAATCGCCGCTCGCCGGAGACCCGCTGCGCGTCAACAACTGGCTCCCGCCCGGGCTGAAAGTGAAATCGTACGGCAAGATCAACATAAAGGTGAGCCTGAGCGCAATGATCACCGCCGCGCGCTACCGCATATATCCGCCCCGCGGCCTGTCTGTAGATAAAATGAAAGAGGCGCTGCGACTGCTTGACGGACGGGAAGAGATCATCGTAACGCGCGGGAAGAACGGCCAGTCTACAGAGAAAAACATCCGGCCCGCGATCATCAGTACATCACTGTATGACGATCCGGCCAATCCGTATTGGGAAGCGGTATTATCACTTGCCCCCGGCACATCCTGCAAGCCGTCGGAATTCGTGTCCGCATTATGCCCAAATGAGAGGTTCAGCGATTTTCTTGTGTGCAGGACCGAGTGTGTGAATCAGTGACTGATCCCCGTGTCTTCCCCGTAGAGCCTGTGCGTGATCGCGCCGACGCTTACGGAGAGGCTGAACTCCTGTATAGGCGCGCGCTTAGAACCGCTGATCTTGGGCGACGCGGTGAACTCTACCGAGACGTATGGCTTGTGGTTCCACGCTATGAACGCGTCTTCCGGGAAGTAGTCGAAGGCGATCCAGGCCCTCATGTTGTTTACTGGGGAGTAGCTACCCGCGGGAGTGAGTTTGCCCGTAGCCCTGTTGACCCCTTTGTTTGTGCCGTCAATCATATAGATCTGCGGGCCGAGCGAGAGGAAGCCGGCGCTGGGTATGCGTATCTGTACGCCAGCCGCGGCGGTAATGTTCACGCCGCCGTAGTAAGCGCCTTCCGGGTTGGTTGAGCGGAAGTAGTCTGCGCTTCCGAGCGCCATAAGCGCCACATAGTCGGCGATGTAGGGCGATGTCAGTTTGAGATGCCCGCCGATAAACCCGCCAAAACCGCCATCGAAGACCGGTATGGTGTCGCGGGCGGCCTCGCTGTAGTATTTGTCTACGCTGGCCTGCACGGTGCCGAAGTCGAGCCCGAAGTTTACGTAGCGGATGGGGGAGTAGCTCACCCGCCCGCCTGCGCGGTTCATCATCATTGGGAGCTCAAGGCCGGTAATGTTGGCGCCGCCCAGGTAGTAGGAGATGCCGAACGACATACGCGCGTCGCCCACCTGCGCAGCAGGGTTGGCGAGGTTGGCAGCCGCTGACGGGAGGGCCGACAGCAGCAGTATCGTTAAAATAGGGACAATGTGTTTCTTCACGGTAAAGATCCTTTTTTCGGTATTGCATGGACGGCTCTCTGAGCCGTGTTGTTTACCATAATATAAGAGGGCGGCAAACGCGGCCGCCCCCGGTTACGGCCAATTAATCAAAATGCTTCCAGTTCGCCGCGCCTTCGGAGAGCGGGAGGATGAATTCCATCGGGTCAGACATCTTACCCTGGCACTCCGCCCAAAGTTTTACGCGTACTCTCCACGCATCGGACTGCCCATAAGTAAGTATGTTGTCGGCCATGCCGTTTTCGGACAGTATGGTGCGCTTGATCAAGACTGCGGTGCTGGGCTCGGCTACACCGTTCCAATTCCAGTCAATATCCCACGCCGGGGTGCCTATGGGGGTGAGCGTGCCGCCGGATCCGCTGGTGCTGAAACTGTAAATCTGGCTGTAGAGGGCGTCTATGCTGCCGCCGCTTGCCAAATAAGCTCGCAGTTGCGGTGTGTCGAAAAAGATTTCCACAGTATCGCGGGTGCCGTTGCCGTTAAAATCTGCGCATAGCGCAGGGTTTACGTTATCGCACGGTTCCACATGCGGGCCCCTGTCCGGTATGCCGTTTTTGTTTATGTCGTTGAAGGGCGGATACGGCTTATACTCCCTGTAGTCGGCCCTGTAGTTAGGGGCGTGGGAGTAGGGGCTATAAGACTTGAAGAACCACTCGGAGCCGGTGCTTATGTCTACGGGTATAGTGTCAATAATGGCTATGCGCTCACCGGAGGTCTGATCTTTATCGAATCTGGCGCTTAGCGCGTAATACCTGTAACCTATAACCTCCGCGCTGTAAGTAACCTCCGTCCCGTCCGGGATGGGGTTTTGGTTGATGTCTGAGACGAGCGCCGTAATATCCAGATGATAGACCGCCGCCCCGGCGGCAACGGATGTCATGTTCCTGCTCATCGTTATGTACTCGGCCGGCCCGGCAATAGTGAGCTTCACTGTGTTGGAATAGATATAATCGTGGTGAGAAGCCTGAATATGTACGCCCTGGAACTCGCTAAGTATCTTGCCGGGTATGAAGTAAGTTACCGCCGACCCGTCCGCGCCGGTTCTCTCGACTACTTTCGGATCCAAATGCTCGCCGCCGCCCGGGCCGCGGAGTATGTTGAACGCGATATCCACGCCGGGGGCGCGGTTACCGTTGTGGTCGTAGGCCGTGGCGATGAGTTTCGCGCTGGTGCCGTCTACACCTACGACAAACGGAGAGGCTTCGAGCACAATTTTGGATGCTTGAGTAGGGTCGCATTGAAAATCATATTTGGCGATTATGATATGTTCCGCCCTTGCCCAAATCGTACCTTTGGTTGAGAAGTACGGGTTTTTCATAGTGAATGTTGCCTTGCCGCTGTTATCTGTAGTGAGACGCCCGTCGGGGTTGGTGAAGAACTGATTATTATCGTCGTCGGATGCCGGGCCGGTAATGGAACCCAGGGTTACCGCGACTTCGATCACCGCGCCGCTGATAGGGCTTCCGCTGCCGTCTTTGTAGAAGATGTTGAAAATCGACGTATCCGCACCGGATGCGGATACCTTGCATCTGTAGTTGGGATCATCGGGTGTGATAGTCAGGTTTTTGTTGCCGAAGTGGATATCATCCGTAACTCCAATTGCGCCGGCGCCTCTCACTTGTATCCGTTCAATTCCTTCACCGGCCGCGGCCGTTCTCTTGATTGTTACGCGTACCTCACCGCGGGGGTTGGTATTCAGGGTCACCGTATTGGTGTCTCTGACGGCCTTACCCTCTTCCGCGATCATCGTTCCTTCGAGCGACCGTGAGAAAGTGACCGGTTCGCCCACGATGGGGTTGTTCCCGGCATCGAGAAGAATGGCCGTTACTATGACTGAGTCGCCGCTGCCGGTTTTGGTGCTGCGTGGGGCGGCTGTTACAGAGATGGAGACGCCCCTGAATTCTACTGCGATGGAGTCGGAGTATCCGCCGCCGCCCACCAGAGTGGCGATGATTTCCGCGGTGGTGTTGCGCCTGTCGCTGGTTAGATCGGCCGTGGCCTTGCCGTCTTTGTCGGTTACGCTTGCGCCGGTTATCAACCCGGCGGTGGACATAAATCTGACGGTATCGCCCACAATGGGGTTGTTTCTGTCATTCTTGACCTGAACGGTTATGACGGACTTGCTCGTCCCGTCGGCTGCGAGCACCGACGGCGTGGCGTTTATGACCAAGTTGCGCAGGGGTTCGCCGGCAACCTGAACCGACGCGGCGGTCCCCAGGGACAGGCCGGTGAGTTCAAAGTTAAATTTAACCAAGCCTTCGGCCGAGCCGGTAAAGTTCATGGTGGCGTTCCCGTTGGCGTTGGTCGTTATGGTTCTGCTCATGCTCAATGTGTCGTCTGCCCAGGTGGCGGTTAGGGTATGGCTGGCTCCTCCGGTGGCTGCTCCGTTCCGGATGTACCCTACCCAAATGTCTATGACGACCGTTTCGCCGACGCCGATGCGCTCTTTCCTGGGTTCGGCGGAAATGGTAAGCTGCCCCAGCGTGTCTGTGGGGCCGCTTCCGCCGCCGGTATTATTGCCGTTGCCGGGGTTAATCGGCTTGCCGTTGTCTTCGTTGATGGTACAGGCGGCGGTGAGGCACAAGGCGGCGGCTATAAGAGCCAATAACAAATGGCGTGTTGCTTTCTTCAAGGTTTTCCTCCTTAAAAACATTAATGGCCGGACGGCGGCCCGCGGATATTGCGGCGCCGCGTATTAACAATAATATATATTATGGCAGGAACGCAAGAAAAATTTAAAAACTTTATTGTTCGGGAAAAAGATGGAGAAGGGGTTAAAAATCAGGTCAATCCCGCGCGGCGGCCTCCTTTTTATGGCCGGATTGCGCCCCCGCGACCGCATTTTGGCGGTAAACGGCAGCGCCGTAGCCGACGAACTGGACTTTTACTATCACGCCGCCGGGGATTTTTTAGAGATTGACATCGAGCGCGGCGGGCGGGTGGGGACGGTGGAGGTCGAAAGGCCGCCGGGGGCTTCTTTGGAGGCCGATTTCCACGAAAAACCGGTCAACCGGTGCAGAAACCGGTGCGTTTTCTGCTTTATAGATCAAATGCCGAAAGGTCTGCGGCGCTCTTTGTACGTTAAGGACGAGGACTTCAAGCACTCGTTCCTCAACGGGAACTACGTTACCCTGGCCTCCGCGTCGCGCTCGGACCTGGGGCGGATCGCGTCGATCGGCCTGTCGCCGCTGTTCATCTCCGTCCACGCCACAGACCCCGCGGTCAGGGCGGTGCTTCTGGGGAACCGGCGCCTCCCCGACATCCGGGAGCAGCTGGCGTTTCTTAGGGACAACGGGATCGCCTTCCACACCCAGATCGTCCTCTGCCCGGGGATCAACGACGGTGAGGCGCTCAGGGAGACGGCTGCCGGCCTGGCCGGTTACGGGAAATCGCTGCTGTCGGTTGCCGTAGTGCCGGTGGGGCTTACACGGTTCAGGAAGAAACCGCTTGCTCCGGTAGACAAAGATTGCGCTGTTAAGGTATGCAAAGAAATGGGGGAGATGTCAGACAGGATGAAGGCGGCGGACGGGGCCAGGAAGCTGTTTCTGGCCGATGAGTTTTTCATCAGGGCGGGCTTGGCGATTCCTCCGGCATCTTACTATGAGGATTATCCGCAGATAGAGAACGGGGTAGGGTTAGTGAGGCAATTTTTGCAGGAGGGGGCGAGGGTCAAACGTAAATTAAGGGGATGTACGTTCTCAAAAAAAAGACGGCTGGTGATAACGGGGTGCTCGGCGTTACCGTATGTCAAGAAGGTATATGGGGGTATTTATCCTTCCGCCGGCAAGGATTTTGATGTTGTGCCGGTTGTGAATCACTACTTTGGCGAGACTGTAACCGTTACCGGGCTATTGACTGCCGCCGACGTCATCAAAAAAATCAAAGAGTCATCATCTAACACAAAATACAACGAAGTAATCCTGCCGCGTGTGATGTTCAACCATTGCGGGTACACTTTGGACGGATATTCACCGGCGCGTATCGCAAAATCTGCGGGGTTGGCGGTACGGGTGGTGGAATCGGTGGAGGAGGCGGTCAATGCGGGATAATGATACCGGTAAGGATCCAAATCTGGTACGCATCAACAAATACCTTGCCCAGTGCGGGCTGGGCGCGAGGCGCAAGTGCGACGAGCTGGTCGAAAGCGGCCGCATCATAGTAAACGGCCAGAAGGTCACCGAGCTTGGTTTTAAGGTCAATTCCAATGTTGACAGGGTGGAATACAAGGGCAGGCAGCTGCGCCCCATCCGCAAATTGGAGTACTACGCTTACTGCAAGCCGCGCGAGGTGATGGTTACGAACAGCGACCCCGAGGGGCGTTTAACAATCTACGAAGCGCTGCGGAGGGACGGCCTTGACGCCGGACTTTTGAAATACGTAGGCCGCTTAGATTATCTCTCGGAAGGGTTATTGTTATTGACGAACGACGGCGGCCTGATCCACGCCTTAACGCACCCCCGTTTCGCCATAAAGAAGGTATATCGCGTCAGAACAGGCCGCTCTTTAAGCCGGGATGATATTAAAAAATTGATTGACGGAGTGGAATCGGAAGGGCAGCTGCTCCGCGCCGTATCCGTCAATCTCATCGAAATCAAGGATGACCAGCACTGGTACGAGATAGCCCTTATGGAGGGGAAGAACCGTCAGATAAGAAGGATGCTTGAGGGTGTTGGGCATGAGGTACGAAGATTAAGGCGTGTCGCGTTCGGATCGGTAAAATTAGGCGATATGAAGGCGGGGGAGTACCGTGAATTAACCCAACGTGAAATCGGAGGTTTGAAAAACTCCGGGTTTAAGAATAAGTAATTTACTAAACATTTCCGCCCAGCACTTTATCAATCAGCCCCACAGCCTCATCATACTCCCCGATAAGCGCGTTTTGCAATATTTTATCCAGCGCCTCCCCAAAATTTTCGTCACCGGTATACCTCTGAAGATTTTTGACCGCTTCGTTCATGGCGCTCGCGTTCATAATGTCAATCGCGTTCTTCAGTTTCCTCAGTTCGGCATTGGCCGCGTTGATGTCCGTCATCCCGCTAGCGCCTCCACCCCCCGTGCCTTCGCGTCTGGTTTTGGCGTTTATTGCCTTGAGGCAGCTGTCTATTCCTGTAAGCACCGCCCCCAGTTCCGCCGTCATTTCCGGGTTATGCGCGTCTATGAATGCCCGGTCCCCTTTATTGGCCGCTGTTTCCAGATCCCGTGCCGATTCCGACAGTTTTGCTGCGCCTATGTTGGCGGCCGCGCTTTTTAGGGCGTGGACGTAGATGGTGTAGAGCTGCATATTGTTTTGGGCGAGGACCTCTTTGATGGCGTTCAGCTTGTCGCGTCCGTCTTTGCGGAACACGTCGAGCGTCTGGAGGTAGCTTTCTAATTTGCCGCCCATGACGGCGATTCCTTTTTTGATATTTACGCCTTTTATCATTATGTCTTCATCGTCGCCGGAGCTGGTTTCCTCCGTGAGCGCTTTGAGTTCATCGCCGGTCAGTTCTTTGCGCTTTTCGGCGGGGATGAGTTCTTCGAGCAGCGCGTTGAGGGCGATGGTGTCTATGGGTTTGGGGATGAAGCCGTTGAAGCCGTTTTGGAGGAACATTTCTCTCATGCCGGATACGGCGTTTGCCGTGAGCGCGGCGACAGGCAGCTTTTCACCGCGCCCGCCGTCGAGCTCCCTTATGTTTTTTACTGCTTCTATGCCGTCCATTATGGGCATCATGTGGTCCATAAAAACGAGGTCGTAGGTGTTGGCCTTTACGAGCTCAATGGCTTCTGCGCCGCTGAGGCACGTGTCAATTTGCATTTTGTATGGCGCGAGCAGCCCCTCGGCCACTTTCAGGTTTGTGGCTATGTCGTCTACGATAAGCACTCTCGCTTCGGGCGCGGTGAACATCGCGCCGGTTCTCTTTGCCGCAAGTTTTTGGCGGTCGCCGGTTTTTTGCGGCAGCGTGATGGTGAACGTACTGCCTTTGCCGAATTCCGATTCTACGGTAATGTCGCCGTCCATCGCCTTGATGAGGTTCCACGTGATGGCGAGGCCGAGGCCCATCCCCTCTATGCCCTTGTTGTTGACGAGGTCAGTTTGAACGAAGCTGTCGAAGAGGCGGCCGATGTCGTGCCGCCTGATCCCGCGGCCGCTGTCTGCGATTTTGAATGTGAGGGCCGTTACGCCGTTTCCGGCTCCGGTTGCCTTGACGGAAAGGGAAACGAAGCCTTTGGCCGTGAACTTGACGGCGTTGCCCAGAACATTCATCAGTATTTGGCGGATTCTTGTTTCGTCGCCTAAGAGCGCATCGGGGATGTTTTCGTCTGCCTCTTCCGTAAATTCGACTGGCAGGCCGGCGAGCCTTTCCCTGATGACTGCGGCGATGTCTTTTATGAGCGAGCGGAGGCAGTAGTGCACCGGCGCCAGTTCCAGCTTTCCGTTTTCGATTTTTGATATGTCGAGGATATCGTTCATGATGGTGAGCAGGTTTGTGCCGGACTGCTTGATGGCTGATATTTGCTGGCGTGTTTCGGGCGGAATGTTGCCGCGCAGGACTATTTCCGACATGCCGATGATGGTGTTCATGGGCGTGCGGATCTCGTGGCTGACGTTTGCGAGGAAGACCGATTTGGCGCGGTTGGCCGCGCTGGCCGAAGAGTAGGCGTTTTCCAGATCGCGCCCGAGTATCTTCAGTTCGGTAGTGCGCTGCCGCACCACGGTTTCGAGCCGCTTCTCTTCGTTAAGCGTCCTTTTTATGAGTATCAGCAGCAGCGCGATGACGCAGACGAGCAGGGCGAACGCGCCGATGACCCAGGGGCGCTGTGATTCTGCCAGTTTGGCGCGGTAGTCGTAGGTTTTATGCATCCACGTATCGGATATCTTCTTAAGGTCTGTGTGCCGCATCGCCTTTTCTACGACTGAGCAGAGGACGCGCTCGTTTACGTTGAAGCCGATGTGCGACTCGAACTTGTAATCGAAGACCAGGTTCGCCCTGTAGCCGGGGCGCTCCAGATAGTTGGTCACGGAGAGGAGGATGTGGAAGCTGGCCATCGCCGCGTCTACCTTGCCGCGCTCAAGGGCGTCGTAGAGCTCTTCGAGGCTCTCGTAGTAGACGGCGTTTTTGTGGTTGGGGAACCAGATGTTGAACATCTCGTCGTAGGCCGCGCCCTTCTGCACGCCTATCTTTAGGCTGCCGATCTCGTTTGCGGTTATGTTTGGGCGGTCCATTTTGGTAACGAGTATGTAGCGGTCGGTGAGAACAGGAATTTCAGGCCACAGGAACCGGCCCTCGCGCGGGGCCGAGCGGATAAGCTCGGAGACCACGGAGATCGAACCGCTTTCGAGCTGCTTGAGCAGGGTGGAGAATGGCGTGAGGCCTTCGTTTGTCCGCTTAAAAGTGATCCCCGTGAGCGTTTCCACCTCGCGCAGGATGTCGTGCGTGAGGCCATGCCACTGCTTGTGGCGGCGGTCGTAGAAACTGATAGGGTAGTTGTCGAACTCGGCGCCGAAGTGGACGACAGGGCGCGTTTTGATATACTCCCTCTCCTCACCGGTAAGCTCCGCGTAGAATTGGCTGGCGGTATCGATGCTGTTTTGCGGCGTCCGCCGCCCGGTTTCTCCTCCGGTGTCTGCGTTGGCATTTACGTATAAGAACAGGCTCAATACTGCCGTGACGATAAACGATGAGACAGATTCCCGCCTCGCAAATACAGTACTCAAATTCCACCCGTTGACATTAGCCATTAGTTCCCCCAGATAAAAGGCTGTCTATCAGCGCCACGGCTTCGTCGTACTCGCCGATAAGCGTGTTTTGCAAAATTGTGCCGATAATCTTGCCTGCGTTCTTGTCGCCGGTAAACTCGTTCAGTTTTTTCGCGGCGTTGTTGATCTCGCCGATGTTCATCTCGTCTATGGACTTCTTCAAACCGGCAAGTTCAGATTTCATCGCCGCAACATCGGTATCGCCGCCCTGCTTTTTTGCGTTGATTGACTCGAGGCAGTTGTCGATGTTGTTCAGAACAATTGCCAGGTCATCCAGCAATTTCCGGTTATTGACTTCGATGAACTCCTGCCTGCCCTCTTTTCCGGCCATTTCGAGGTCGCGGGCGGCTTCCGAGAGTTTGACGGCCCCTACGTTGGCCGTTGCGCTTTTGAGCGCGTGGACGTAGGTCGTGTAGAGGCGCAGGTCGCCTTTACCGAGCGCTTTTTTGATATCTTCTATCTTGCCGCGCCCGTCTTTGCGGAAGACGTCGAGCGTCTGCAAATAGAAGCCGGCCTTGCCGGCGGCCATGGAGATGCCTTTTTTGACGTCTATACCCTCTATTACAATATCGTGCGCGGCGTTATTTTTGTTGACGTTGAAAGCGTCGATGTGGCTGATGTCTATCACATCGGCGGTGCCGTCCATCACCGCGGCCATGGTACCGGCGTCTACCCCAGCGAAGATCTTCTGCTTCTCCTTGGGTATCCACTTCTCGAGCACGGAGTTCAGCTTCAGCGTGTCTATCGGTTTCGACAGGTAGTCGTTGAAGCCGTTTTGCAAAAACATCTCCTTCATGCCCGATACGGCGTTTGCGGTGAGCGCGATGACCGGCAGTTTTGTATAGCGCTTGCCGCCGAGGTTTCTTATGCGCATCGCGGCCTCTATGCCGTCCATTTCCGGCATCATGTGGTCCATGAAGATTGCGTCGTATTCGGTATTCTTTACGGCCTCTATCGCCTCCGCGCCGCTCAGGCACGTATGCACCTGCATCTCGTATATCATTAGCAGCCCCTGGGCTACTTTGAGGTTCGTGGGCACGTCGTCTACGATGAGCACCTTCGCGTCGGGCGCGGTGAATATGGAGGCCGCGGCCGCCTCCTCAAAGTCGTCTCGCTTGCTTATCTTCTGCGGCAGTGTGACCATGAACGTGCTGCCCTTGCCGTATTCCGATTCCACGCCTATGGTGCCGTCCATCGCCCGTACCAGATTTTTGGTGATAGCCAGTCCAAGCCCCGTCCCCTCTATGCCCTTGTTCTTCACGAGGTCTATCTGCACGAAGTCGGTGAAGAGTTTGTTTATGTCATCCCTCTTTATCCCTCTGCCGCTGTCGGTGACCAGAATGGTAAGCTCCACCGTATCATCATCGGCATTCCTGCACTTGACGGTGAGGGAAACGAAGCCTTTGGCGGTATACTTTACCGCGTTGTTGAGGATGTTGAGCATGATCTGCCGTATGCGCATCTCGTCGCCTATGAGCGCCTTGGGGACTTTTTTGGAGATATCTACCAGAAATTCCAGTTTTGCCTCGTCAGCCTTTATCTTGATGATGTTTTCGACGTCGCCTATCATCGACGAGAAGAGGTAGTCGGAGGCGGCGATCTCCATCTTCCCGCTTTCGATCTTCGAGAAGTCGAGGATGTCGTTGATGATGGAGAGCAGGTTCGAGCCGGATTTCTTGATAGTGCTCACGTGGCCGTACGCCGCCTCCGACATTCTCTCGCGCAGGGCAAGTTCCGCCATGCCGAGGATCGCGTTCATCGGCGTGCGTATCTCGTGGCTCATCATGGCCAGAAACTCGCTCTTGTACTGCGATGCCGCTTCGAGGGTTTCGAGCGTCTTGTGCAAAGATTTGGTGAATCCCGCAATGAACACGTTGAATATGACGAATATCAGCGCGATTACTATAAGCCCCACTATGAACAGCAGCGCCACAGGGTTTTTGTAGTCGTCGAAGCTGTCGGGCATTATAGCCACCATGTACCACTCGAGCACCGGGACTGGGCATACCGCTACTTTGCCCAGCGTTGAGTTGAAGGTGTGCGTATCGCTCACCTTGAGGCGCTGCGCCTTTGACATAAGCCCGACGCCGGCGTCGCCCAGTATTTTTTCGATGTGCTCTTTTCTGATGACCAGATCTATGTCCCTCGCGCCGGTAATCTCGCCCTTTGCGTTAAAGAAGTACATCTCTGTCTTGCCGAGGCCGTACGTTTCGTAGAGCGTAAGCAGAAACGCCGAGATGTCCAAGCCTACGCCCAGCATGCCGATCGGCTTGCGGTTCCTGTCGAGGACCGGCACGTTGACCCACAGGTTTGTTATATTCAGGTCGGGGTTGTAGTTGATATTCAGGTTATATACGTCGGTTCTGTAGAGCGTCATGTTGTACCAGTAGTTCTCGGCGGCTTCGGGGTTGACCGTGTAGGGGGTGTTGCCGTCGGAGTGAAATACCTTGTCCTTGTCGCTGATCCAGAAGAGCATGCCGGCGAGGGCCTCGCGGTAAGAGGCGGCCTCCTCCATGAACATGGCCTCAATCTCCGGGTTGCCGGGGTTCGAGAAACGGCGTATTATAAGCGGCGACTCCGCCATCTTCGTAACCACCGCTATCTTGCTGTTTACGGAGTTCTCGAGCTTGATCCGCTCAAGCTCCATCACGCGCGTCAGCTCGCCGGCCTTGTTGGTCCGTATGATCTGCCGCATCGAAAAGGTGAACGCCACCGCGCCCACCACCAAAATTACCAGAAATACCATGACGGAGAAAACGACGAACTGGTGCGTCTGTCCGTGCCTGATCTGCCGCTCAGCGCCTCCGTCTCCGCTGTCCCTGACCATCGCCTATGCTCCGTCCTTTAAAAACGCCGCCGCGATGGCGTGAAACTCCGGTGAAACGCACAAAAACAGATCCACGATTGCGGGGTCGAAATGCGTCCCGCTGCCCTCAATGATAATCTTTTCCGCCTCCCCGCGCGAAAACGCTTTCTTGTAGGGCCGGTCGGAGCGCAATGCGTCGTAAACGTCGGCAAGCGCCATCAGCCGCCCCAAAAGCGGGATATCCTTGCCCTTAAGCCCAGCCGGGTAGCCGCTGCCGTCCCACTTCTCGTGGTGCGTAACGGCGAAAACCTCCGCGTAGTCCAAAAATGCCTGCTCGCTCGTGCTCTCCCGTATCTTCTGAATAACCGTCCCGCCAAACGTAGTGTGCTTCTTGATCTCCTCGAACTCCTCCGGCGTAAGCCGCCCGGGTTTGTTTAAAATGCTGTCCTTCACCATGATCTTCCCCACATCGTGCAGCTGGGCCGACTGCAAAACCAGCTCCCAGTCCCAGGAGGCCAGCTCCTCGGCGTAAATGCCCTGCCGCAGCATCTCCTTTAAGAGCGCCTCCAAATACTTCTGCGTCCGTTCGATGTGCCCGCCTGTAATGACATCCCGGCACTCCACAAGATCCGCCATGGTCTTGAGGAGCGCGTCCCGCAGTTCCACGACCGTCCTGGTTTTCTCCTCCACCATCCCCTGCAGATTGTCGTTAAACTCCAGAAGCAGCAGTTTTTGTGAGGTAAGCTCCCGCGTCTGCTCCTCTAACCGGCGTTTTTGCGACTCCACAAGCAGGTGTACCTCAATGCGCTTGAGCAAAAGGGGAGGGGAGAATGGCTTTATAATGTAGTCTATAGCACCGAGCGTGAGCCCCTCAAGCTCGTTCTCGCAATCGCTCTTGGCCGTCAGGAAGATGACCGGGATGCCCGCCGTCCGCTCGCTGGCCCTGAGCGCCTTTATCACCTCGTACCCGTTCATCTCCGGCATCTCAACATCCAAAAGCACCAGGTCGGGAATGCTCTTCTCAAGCGCTTTGAGCAGCCGGGCCCCGGAATTGAGCGTAAATACCTCGTAAACATCGGAAAGGGCCTTCTTGCCGGCCATGAGGTTGGTCAGGTCGTCGTCTACCAAAAAAATGGTCTTACGGGGCGCTTCGGCCCCCGTGGCGGTATCCATGGTCCTGCCTCCGGCGGTTGCTGGCGGTGTTTTTGGGTAATAACCATATAATATAATATATATTGGCGGTTAGATGGGTAATTTTGAAAAACTTTTTATTGCACACCTGATTAAGGGAGATTATGACAGTAAAAAAACGCTAAACTCACCGGATTTTCACCAGACGACATCCGGCGGTTGTCAGATAAATTGGGGTTTGGCGGTGTGATGGATATGCGGTTTTGACGGAAACAAAACGGTTTTGTAGGGGCGATCGCCCTCGATCGCCCGCCGGAATTGCGATATT
>WQRV01000018.1 GCA_009786575.1 Chitinispirillia bacterium
GGGTCTTTCGTGGCCTGCTTAACATTGCGCCGAGGCCATAGCATCCCCTATGCTCACGATGTGCCGTGGCGCGGGTATTGCTGAAAAACGTGTTTATTGCGCGCAAACCATCCCCCGTTCACTACTACCATCCTAAACCGCCGCCATCCCCGGCAAATCAGCCTTTGATTTGGCGGTATAGCACAATACTATAATATAACATATTTTCGACCGGAATGCAAGGATTTTCTGGCGATTGGCTGAAAAAATGTAAAATCGCGCTAATTTTGGCCATTTTGGCCGTTTTTGGACCTTTCATGGGTGGGTTTGGCTGGCGGTACGGCGGCCTGCGCTTGGGGGCATCGGGGTGTTGACTTACCCGCGTACCGTAGAAGCGAACGTCTTTCATGCCGGGCGGCGAGTACCCCTCTCGGTACGAATGCTTCGGCGGCCGAGCTGTGAAAGCCTGTGATTGCATGCTCCCGCTTGTGCCGCACCATACCAATGCGCGGGAACACAGCTCGGCGCCGGCTCAGCGAAACGGCAAAACATAATCCCATAAGAATTTGACTTTGACGTCAAATCTGCCATAACTACCTATTTATCAAGCACTTACACCAATATCTCTCCCCAATCCGCCCCTGCCGCCCCAAAAAAATTAAAAAAAACTATTGACACGGCGTCCCGAATATATTATTTTATTGTTTCACGCGAGAGTAGCTCAGTGGTAGAGCTCTACCTTGCCAAGGTAGATGTCGCGGGTTCGACCCCCGTCTCTCGCTCCAAAATTGACTTTCCGGCGGCCCTTTTGGGGTCATTCCTGCGATAATGGGTTTCTTTTTCTGGAAGAAGCCCACTTTTTTTGGCGGCATAGCCAAGTGGTAAGGCAGCGGTCTGCAAAACCGTTATTCTCCAGTTCAAATCTGGATGCCGCCTTTTTAAAAAAAGATTTTTTCTTTTTGACTTTTCTTTTTCCGGTATATTATATTATGTTAGGCTATGGGCTGGGTCCCATGGGTTTACGGGTACAGACGTATAACGGAGGTTACGGTTTTATGGCGGAGTTGGGTTCTTACAGAAATGTTTTTGACGACAAGAACGAGTTTAACAGGCTGCACGACCTGATTTTGAGCGCGATTCAGGAGTTTTCGGTTTACCGGGAGGGGAGCCTGACGTACGGGGAGATCATGTTTGTCATGGAGTGTATTCTCGACAACATGCGCGGCACATCCGAGAAGGAGGCGGCCAACCACGTCATAAAGGGGCTTGATTCGCCGTCGTTTACTACGCTTATGGCCATCACCTCCCGTATGGTGGAGACTATGGTGAAGCGCGGGATTATAGGGTCGGGCGAAGAGGCGTACATTTTGCACGGGGACCGTTAAGGGATGGACGTTACTTTTCCGTATACAATCAGGGTAAAGCTCCCAAGCGATTTGGAGGTAATTCCTCCTATCCGCAAGTTCATATCGGAGATTCTGGTTGTGTCCGGGTTCAGTGCCAAGTTTGCCTTCCGTTCCGAGATAATTGTGGATGCTATCTGCAATAACGCGATCTCTTACGGCAGCGCGGGCGAGGCCGAGAGCGAGATTGAGGTGAGCTGCGAGGTGTATTCCGACCGGTTTGAGGTGGTAGTTAAAGACGGGGGCGGGTCGGCGCCGAACATTGAGCGGCTCAAGGAGGCGATAGGGGCAAGGGGAGCCAAGTCGCCGATAGAGGAGATTGAATCGACCGGGATGGGGCTTGAGATCGTGCGGCTTTTGTCGGAGACGATGGAGCTGAGCGTAGACGAGAATAATCTGACTTCTATACACGTAGTGCGCAAGCGCGAGGACGTTAATCCGCCGGCCTGACGCACCGCGCGGGGAGTATTTGGGAGATGGTAATGGACAAGAAGAGCAGTCTGACAATGGAAATTTCGTCCGATGAGGGGTACGCCGAGGTGGCCGTGCTCCGCGTTTGCGGCGCGTTGGACTTCTCCGGCATAACCATGCTCTCGAACGTATTTGAAAAACTCTTCGGCGAGGCCCGCCCTTACGTGATCGTAGACATGGCCGGCATCGAGTCTATCTGCTCGGCGGCGCTGGGCGAATTTATGGGGTATCGCAAGCGGTTTGTGGAGCAGGGCGGGAATTTGGTTTTCGCGGGGCTTGCCGGCAATGTCCGGTCTAAGCTTACGCTTTTGGGCGCCAACAAGATATTTTCCTTTTATCAGGATGTGCGCGGTGCGGTGAACGCTTACCGGTGGGACTACAAAAAGCACAGCAAGTCGGTGAGCATAGCGTTTCCGTCGTTCCTCCAGTTTGTTCCGCCGGTGCGGCAGTTTGCGTCGCGGCTGGCCAAGCAGAACGGCTACAGCGCTAAGGACGCGTTCCGCATTGAGACCATCGTAGACGAGGTGTGCAACAACGCGGTGGAGCACGGCGAGGCCGGGAAGGGCAGCGAGGTCGAGATTAAGGTGTCCATCAACAAGGAAAAGATCGCGCTGAGCGTGAGCAACAAGAGCGACCCCGACAAGGTTGCAGTGCTCAAGGAGCTGGTCAAGCCTGCGATGCCAGTTAGCCACGTGGGCGACGACGACAAGCGGGGGCGGGGCCTTGCGCTTATCAAGATGCTGTCGAATGAATTGGACGTTGAAATAACAGAGCGCGGAACAAGCGTGCATGTAACAAAATTAAGAGAGGAATGATATGGAGACTCAGATCCAGCTGACCTGCGAGGAGATTTCCGGCAAGTCCGACGCCCGTATCGTGCGGTTTGTCGGCGATCTGGACGCTACGAACGTAGATCTCATAACGGAGCAGATCTTCAACTACTTCAGCGACGGGTTAGTGAAGATCGTCGCGGACTTTAAGCAGCTGCGCTACGTGAACAGCACGGGCCTTGGGGTCCTGCTGCATTTCAACAAGACCGCCCGCGAGAAGGGCGGCTGCTTCAAGATCGTCAACCTGAACGAGGATGTCTATGAGATAATAGAGATCATAGGCGCCGCGTCGCTCTTGGATATCTATGATGAGATGGAGGATGCGGTCGCGGCATTGTCGTGACGCGTTAATTTTGGCTTTTGTACTAATACCCGTATAGAATGGTGAGGTTATCCGATGATGATCCGTAAAGCCGTTGCCGTGCTGGCGTGTGTTTGCGCCGCTTCCGTTTCCATAGTGTCTCTCTCCTGCCAGCCGGCCCAGAGTTCCGGGGATCCGGTCGTGAGGGTTGGCAAGGTCACAATTGGGCAGGCGTCCTTCGACGCTTTCCGCAACAAGTTCGCGCGCACCTACCCGTCCGCCTATCTGTACTACTTCCCCGGCCAGCGCCAGGCGCACACTTTCATGGCCGAGAGCGAGGCTATCTGGCAGTACGTCAAGTCCGACTCCCTGCGCCAGCAGGTAAAGTCCAGCCCCGACTGGAAGTGGAAGGAAAAGTACTTCAAGGCCGGCGTTTTCATCGAGCTTTTGGGCGACAACCTGGGGTTCACCGACGCCGAGCTTATGACGCATTATAAGAAAGACGCCGAGTCGTTCCGCATAACCCGCAAAACACAGGAAGGGCACGACACGAGTTACATCCGTTCGTTTGAGGACGTGAAGAGGATGGTAGCCGACCGCGTCTTCTACGACAAGAACAAGCCCGACTCCGCGTTTATGGCCCAGGTCGAGGGACATGAGCACGAGCACGACGAAGATATGCTGCGCAATCACTGGCTTTATCACGTCCGCACCAATCCGCTCGATTTCTACATGCGCTTGCTCCATAAGGAGAGAACCGGGGAGGTTTACGACTCCTTGCAGCAGATATACGCCGAAGACGGCAGCAAGATCATCAAACCGCAGGACGTGGAGGTCATCCGCCTGTGGCTGCCGGAAGGGCGCCGCGACATGATGCGCCTGAAGGATCTTGTGGAGTGGCTTTACAAGTGGGAGATATTTTCGGATTACGCCGATAAGCACGGGCTTACCGCCGGTGGCTCCGACTACAAGGATGTAATATACTGGGCGCTGCGCGTGGAGCACGCATTCGCCTACCTGCGCTCGGATGTTGAGCCGAAATTCCCCGTACGGTCGGCCGATCCGGCGGTTTTGGGCCTCGCCGAGCTCATTGTGTACGATAATATGGGGCACGCTTCGGACCCGCACCCGTTCAGGGTGCAAGCCGAGGCCGAGGCCATCGCCTCGCGCAGGGCCATGGCCGCGGCAGACAGTATGATGTACGTGATTCGCAGGAGCGTTAAAATAGAGTGGCTGCAGGATGATTTCAGGGACGACCGCAGCGCCGACCCCGCCGCGCTCTTCAAAATGGCCGACTCGCTGAGGGATGCCGCAGTATCGGGGGATTTGGATGACGCTAAGGCAGCCGAGTTGTCGGCGGAGGCGGAGAAACTGTTCCGCGCGGCCGCTACCGAACTGGTGTTCGCCCCGGAAGGACGCAAGGCGATGACCGAACTGGCCAAAATGCTCATTGACAAATATGCCGCCGGTGCAAACCCGGAGCGGTATCTGTTGTCGCAGGCCGTCAACTTCTACCGCAGGGCGCAGGAGCTCGATACCGATGCGGAGAACCTATGCAACTCGTACTTCATGGTCGGGTTTACTTACGACGAGCACATGAAAAACTACTCGCTCGCAGAGGCGAACTACAAGTGGATCCTGCGCAACACCCCCGCCTGCGCGCTGGCCTCCGACGCAGAGTTCATGATCCTGCACCTTGGCGAGCCGATGACGAGCATCGAGGAAATTCAGAGCCAGTCGGTCCGTCAGGGCAGGAAGGTCGAGTTTGATGAAGACGGGGACGCAGAGAGTTAAGCGCCGGTGTTTGTCTGTGCCGGCAGATATCTATAATTTTATAGACAGGGTGTAACGACTATGTTTAAAACGGCAGCTGTGAAGGTTCGCATCGTCAGAAAAATTGCATTGACCCTCCTGTTAGCCTCGGCCGCCGTTATGGCTAAGGATACGCTCACATTCTCCGCGGTGGGCGATATTCTTATCGGGCGCAACTGGCCCGATGCGACACCCGTCCTGCCGCCTGACGACGGGGCGGATGTCTTCAAGGATGTGCAGCATATTTTCCGCCGCACGGACATCGCATTCGGAAATTTAGAAGGGGTATTCCTTGATGCCGGCGGTACGCCCAAAGTCTGCGGCAACCCCAGTATGTGCCACAACTTCCGTATGCCCGAGCGGTACGCCAAACATTTTGTAGACGCGGGCTTCGACCTGCTCAACGTGGCCAACAACCATTCGGGCGACTTCGGTGACGCCGGCCGCAAGGCAACCGCGCGGGTTCTGAAAGAGGCCGGAATAGGGTTCGCCGGGTTTGAGGGAACGCATGAGACCTACGTTCTGGAGAAAGACGGTGTCCGCTACGGATTAGTAGGGTTCGCGCCGAACATCGGGACGGTGAGCATCCACGATGTGCCCAGGGCGCGGCAGCTTGTCAAAGAGCTAAGGGCAAAATCCGATATTGTAATAGTGAGCTCGCACATGGGCGCGGAGGGGGCGAAATTCGCGAACATCACGCGCAAGGCGGAAACCTTTGTGGGCGAGAACCGCGGCAATCCCTACGAGTTCGCACGCCAGATGATAGATGCCGGCGCCGACATGTTCTTCGGCCACGGCCCGCACGTGCTGAGGGCGATAGACCTTTACAAGGGGAAGTTCATAGTCTACAGTCTCGGCAACTTCGCCACAACCACCGGTATAAACATAAACGGAACGGCCGGCTATGCGCCGGTGATAGAGATCAAAACAGATAAACACGGCAACTTCTTGGAAGGGCAGATCCACTCCTTCATACAGCAGGGCGCAAGTGGCGAGCGCAGGCCGTTTGCCGACAAAACCGGGGCGTGCATAAAAGAGTTCAAACGTCTGACGGAGGCGGATATCCCGGAGGCGGGGCTTACCATAGGCAACGACGGAAAAATCACGCTGAAATAGGCGGATGGGCCGATGCAAAACGTCGAACTGAATTTTCCGAAATACGAATTCACCTCCATCCTCGGCTGGTCCATCAGCCGCTACGAACTGTTTGACAAGTGCAAACGGCAGTACTTCTACCAGTACTACCCCAAATACGTGAAAGACGTTCCTCAGTACAGAATAGCGAAACTCAAGGCCCTTACGACCGTCCCCATGGAGGCGGGTACCGCCGTGCACGACTGCATGGAGGCGCTGCTCGCGCGCCTGCAAAAATCCGACAGCAGCATCAACGAGGAGAAATTCTTCAAATACGCCGATGATAAACTGCGCGAGTACCTCTCCACGAAAACGTTCATCGAGACATACTACAAGCAGACAGACACGCTCGACGCGGCGGCCGCATCCGAAAAGGTCCGCGTCTGCCTCGACAACTTCCTCAACAAAAGCCCGCGCTTCAGCTGGCTCTACATGGAGGCCATCAACAACAAGACCGGGTGGATGATAGAGCCGCCGGGCTACGGAGAAACAAGGCTTAACGGCATGAAAGCGTACTGCAAGATGGACTTCCTGTTCCCGGTAGACGACAAGGTCTACATATTAGACTGGAAGACCGGCGCGAAAGACCACGTAAAGCACACCGCGCAGCTCATGGGCTACGCCGCGGCCGCAAACAGCAACTTCTCAATCCCCTGGAATCGCATAATCCCCACAATCGTATACCTGTACCCGGAGTACGACGAGCTCGAAATAGTGTTCAAGGGCGAGGACGAACTTACCGGATTTTTTGATACAATCAAAACGCAGACCGAAGAGATGCAGTCGTTCTGCAAGGACGCAGACCAAAACATCCCCAAAGATATATCCGAATTCACCCCAAGCCCGGTCCCGGCATTATGCAGAAACTGTAAATTTCAAGAACTGTGCGAGAGGCCGGCGGGGAATCTGTAAATTATGCCCTGCACATCATCCTGACACCGTCAACAAAGACGTTGAAGCTGTGAGATGTATTATTGTCTATATCCATGTACCCGGCGATTTTCTTTGTGCCGGATATTGGCTGGTATGCGGGGATGAGTTTGCGGAGTTCGTCTTTTGCGTTTGCGAGGTTGTCCGGTTCGCGGTATTTTCGTTTAGCGGAGAGCGGGGTGTAATCTTTTCCGTATGCGCGCGAGACGGCGTTTAAATCGCCCAAGTACCACGATTCGAGTTCGCCGCAGACGATTCTGATCAGGCAGTCATTCTTGCTGTTCCGGCAGAGCAGGCGGATATCGTTTTTCAATTTTACGCAGTTGCTGCTGTCCCGGTCGTGGACGATTATGAATTTGTCGCTTTGGGATTTCCAGGCTCTCAATTTTTTAGGGATTGATTTTTGAAGGTCATCTTTCCCGGTATGCGGAATGATCAGCGCCGAAACGTTATTTGGCAGTAACCGCGGCAGCAGCACGCCGAGCAGTTCCTCCATAGACTGTTCTTCGACCATAACGACAAGCCTCATTGCTTTGAGATCTCCTCGAGGAGCAATTTTTGGTTCCACAGGTATCCAAGCAGGTCGCCTTCTTTATAGAGTGAGGATACCAAAGGGGAGTCTGCGGCGCGGAATATCTTTGTGAAACCGTCTTTTTTGACGAAGCAGAACAGTTCGGACAGTTCCACCGCGTTTAAAAATTCTGGAGAGTGGGTTGAGACGAAGACCTGCCCGCCCTTTTCCGAATATGCCCTGAACTCTTCCGCCAATACGGATAAGAGTTTGGGGTAGAGTTGATTTTCCGGTTCCTCTACACACAGGAGGGTGTGGGGCTTGGGGTCGTTGAGCATAATCAGGTACGCGAACATTTTTATGGTGCCGTCTGAGACAAATCGCGCGGAGAACGGGTTTTTGAATTTGCCGTCTGCAAACCGCAGCAGGATGTACCCGTCTGATATGCTGGCTTCGACATCGGACACACCGGGGACGCGCTCTTTCATTTTTTGCAGTATATCGTCAAAGATTTCTTTATGGTTGTCGAAGAGGTACTTCGCCACGTTTGCGAGGTTGTCGCCGTTTTTGGATAGGTTTTCGCTGTAGTCGGCTTCCCGGCGCTGCCGCGCGTCGTCAATATGGAAATCGGATACGTACCAGTCTTCGATGAGTTTTCTCAGAGAGGTTATGACGTCAAACTCCTTAAATTGGCCTAAACCTTTGATGGCCAGAATGTCGGGGGACTCGAGCTTTTGCAGTCTTCGTTCCGCATTGCTGATGTTATCCCGGGTTTTGAATTCTCCGACTAAAGCCTCGCCTTCGCCGTACGCGAAGTCCAGGATTTTATATGGTGCCCCGCTCTGTCCGCGCCTGAATCGTACGATCTCTTTAACTACGACGGGTTGGTTTTTGTTATCGAGGCCGATAGAGAGCTCGTAAGTTACAAGCGGTTCGCCCTCGGCTTGCCGGAACTGGATGAGAAACTCTATATTACCGCTCTGTTCCCGTGAAATTACCTCAGAATAGCCTCCGCGCGCGGTGAGGGCCGCTTTTACATTTTTAGTCAGGCAGTCGTTCAGAAAGCCGAAAACATCAAAAAACGTGCTCTTGCCGGCCCCGTTCATCCCCAAAAACACAGCCATATTGGGGATGTTGGAGATATTTACATCCTTAAATACCTTGAAGTTTTTAATCTTTAATGTCTGAACCCGCATAATAATACCTCCGTAATGTGCCCTATCCCACTATGGAATATAATATTATGGAGGTATATATGTCAATAGCAAATATAAAATTCCCTGCTTCGGCACCGTCTCCTTAAACGGTTACCCCTTATCTGTTAAAACCCGGCTCGATTCTGCAGGATAATTTCCGCATGGAATGACATCAACCCCATGACGAATTTGCACAATAAAGCCAGTGAGCCGCCAAGTTCACATCACCGTGTTGACATATTTTTGCATACACAAAAAAATTCCGCCGCGGATAGTGAAAAATCTTGTTGAATAGCAGTTTTTTACTTGATTTTTTCCCCCAAATGCGCTATATTTAATAGAAAACTATGGAAGTCCTTGACGAGATGTAGAAGGTGTGGTTTCAATGAGTACTAAATTAAAAGGAGACTTTATATGAACCGTGTTAGTTTTTTATTAGTGATTACACTTGCAACATTAATATTAACCGGAGCAGGATGCAATGATGATGTACCGGATCCGCAAGTTCCGCCGGATAGCGGGGATGCGGTGCGGCTGATCGGCAGGTGGAAATTAATTAAACTCACGGTTAATGGATATAGTCGACCGTATGAAGAGATTGATTATTCAGAAAAAGATATTATTTATGAGTTCCAGAAAAACGGTATCCTGGTTATTACCGGCGAGACGGATGATATATTCGTGTTTAATGATTTTAAAGAAGGCGAGCATACGTATGCGTATAGAGAGACAACCCCAAATCCGTTAGCTGGAATGGCGCGTAACTTGGCGATAGACAAATCTTCGTTAGAATTCGAGTCGGACTGGCGTTATATTGCGTATCTGCCAGATGAAACAATGGTAATAAGCCGTAATACAATAATGAGCGGAGAAATTGACGATGATCATTATCTTTATCTTTGGGGAAAACATTTTATCAAATTAAAATAATTGAATCCGAACTTTTCCGAATACAAAGACATCGAATTTTCGTATTAAGTAACAGGCACCCGCGACGGATTCGAGAAACAGGACGTTATCATTGACGAAAAACAGTTGGATGTGGTACCCACAGATGCTGATTTTGAGAAAAATGACGTTAAGAAGAAGATAAAGGCGTATTCCGGCAGGATGGCGGCAAGACATGAGGCAGAGAAGAAGGATATGATGGAGAAGAAAGAATAAGGGTGAATGGATGTTTAATGTTTTTTTATGATGTTTTTAAATTAACTTTTAAACGAGGATATGATCATGAAAAAACACAAAATTTTACAGTGGTCGCTGGCAGTACCGCCGGACACAATGTTGCCGGAAATACCGCCAGCGGATTCGCTGCCGAGAAGCAATCCGCTGGTAGGGGAATGGCGAGAAGTAAGTTCTACCGATAAAGAGTTAATTGAGATCATGAACATGGATCCGCTGGAAAATACGCCGTATGAATGGTTCTGATATTACCCTATTAAATGTTAGTCACAACACATCAATATACCGACAGATGCACACAATAAAATCAACGCCCCGGCATCATTACATCGCCGCGCCGACATATTCTGATGCGCCCCCAAAAAATATTGTAAAATTGCAATTTTTTACTTGATTTTTTCCCCAAAAGACGCTATACTTAATAGAAAACTGAGGAAATCCCAGATGAGGTGAGGAGTAAAGCCACTATGAAAAAAATTTTTTTATTGTGTGCGCTTACCGTGCTGGCGTTCACTAATGTGGGTTGCGAAGATACGGATATAACGCTGCGCGAAAGTAATTCGCTGTCAGGTACAAGTTGGAAATTAGCTGCGTTTGTTGATGTTGAAAACGGAGCGGTTAGAGCACCGGAAAGACCAGATTATGGAGGACGCCATTGGGGGCCGGAAGGGACGTATACCATCACATTTGATGACAGCAACTTTTCGGGTACTACAGTAGCAAACTCATTATATGGCTGGTATTCGGTGAATTATGATACCGACAGTTTATCTATGGGGGGGACACAATCTGAAGTGGGCGGTGATCCGAATGATGCGAGGTTGTTTGTTTCTATTCTTTTTGCTGCTTGTTATTTTCAGTTATATTCAAACGAATTACATATATTTTATAATGATGGTAATGAGTATTTAAAATTTAAAAAAACAGAAGGTGGCTACAATGAATACTAAACGAATTGCATTAACAATGTATCTTTTACTATTATTGCTATACGTGCATGTAAGTGCACAGCTTAGCACAAATGAATTTCCGATTAGCTTTAAATATAATTTCAGTAAAGAAACGGTACCTACAATAGTAATGCCTACCGTTGATACGGTAAAGCTTAAGGAAGAAGACACACAGGAAGTACATTTTGGTCTTCCACCACGTTTTGGTTTTATGCATACCACAAATTTGAATTTGACTAAAGAAGGAAAATGGCATGTTTTAGAGAATGGAGATAAACTCTGGCAACTTGCGATTGTTTGTCCTGACGCGCTGACAATCAATTTGTTATATGATAAATTTTGGTTACCCCCTGGCGCAAAATTTTTTATTTATAGTCAGGATAAAAAACATCATATAGGAGCATTTACAGAAATTAATAACAAGGGTACAAAAGATAAAATACAAGGATTTGCTACGGGATTGATTCGTGGAAATGCGGTTATGCTGGAATACTACTTGCCTAAAAACAGCACTGAAGAAGGGATCATTTCTATATCTGGAGTTGTTCATGGTTATAAGCCTACAATCTTTTCTAATGAATATGGCTTTGGCACTGTTCCAAGGGATGGCTTCGGCCTATCAGGTTCTTGTCAAGTAAATATTAATTGTTCTGAAGGGACTAATTGGCAAAATGAAAAACGTGCTATTGCCCTAATTACTATAAACGGCGTTAGAAACTGTACAGGTGCACTAATTAATAACACAAACAATGATTTTCATCCATATTTTTTGACAGCAGACCATTGTTTAAGGGCAGGACAAACTGCGACAGAAAATCCTAATTTATATAATTGGATGTTTTATTGGAATTATGAACTCTCGGGTTGTAATAATAGTTCAGTAGAACCATTGGCTTTTTCTACGTCTGGAGCGAATGTATTAGCGAATTGGTCACATAATAATAATTTACTTACAGGTGGAAGTGATTTTGCATTATTGGAATTGACTGAAAATCCAGTACAGTTGTCTACTTATACGCCACCATTTATGCCATATTATTTAGGTTGGGATAGAACAGGGAACGTTCCTAGTAGTGGTGTTGGAATACACCATCCGCAAGGAGATGTGAAAAAAATTTCAACACTTAATAACATACCAGGAACGTACGGAAATTATTGGGATTTTTTTTGGTCTCCAACCACCAATGGTTTTTCTGTGACAGAAGGTGGTTCCTCAGGATCTCCGTTTATTAACTCATCACGTCGGGTAATTGGGCAATTGCAAGGTGGTAGTAATATAAATTGTAATATGCCGGTTGCAGACACGGCACGCTACGGAAAATTTAACATTTCTTGGAATGGAGGAGGGGTAAGTACTAATCGATTGAGCAATTGGTTACATTCCTCCAACACATCGGCTCCAAATATTCTTGATGGAATAGGGTATTGCCGTGAAACAACTATTAGTAAAATCATTAATCAAAACGAAACAGTTAAATGCGACAAAATAAACGTAATCAATACAACGGTTATGCCTACTGGAAAACTTACTCTAATAGGTGGCAGCAGCGTAAATATAATTGGTGATTTTAACGTACACCATGGGGCAGAACTTATAATACGTGCAAATCCTTAAGTAGTAGGAATATATAACGATAAAACGTTCAAAGAAAGGTCTTATATGAACCATATTAAACTTTTATTAGTAGTTACACTTATAACCGTGGTATTTACCGGAGCAGGATGCAATGACAGCGGGCCCGATCCTCAAACTACGCCAGGCAACGGTGGAGACGTGAGGTTGATCGGTAGTTGGAAATTAATTAAGCTCTGGATTTTTAAAGACAATACATATGAAACATTTGATTATTCAAAAAAAGATATAATTTATGATTTTCAGAAAAACGGCAAATTAAATATTATCGGTGAAATGGATTATTCATCTTTTTTTGAGGATTTCAAAGAGGGCGAACATTTTTATGAACATTGGGTAGTTACGTGTTCAACAGAATGTGTGTGCGATATACCGGGACCGATTCGAAATTTGAGGATCGACGGACAAGTTGAACCGGAAGGCCATTATTTTCTTGCTTTAGTTGATGATGAAACAATGGGAATAAGCGGCAGCAAGAGAATAGGATGGATCACCGATGAATTCGGGAAGCAAATAGGTGAAAATATTTATGGGTTCAGTCAAGAGTTTATAAAAGTAGAATAATTAAATCCGAACCACGATATAACCGTTTTTTTGTAATATTTTTGTAACCCAAAAGCTAACACTCAACGAAAGGCGGTACGATGAACCCACCGGCATTATTCAAAACCCTGGCGGCCCTCGCGCTCCTGCCTGCCTTCTCGGCGGCCGCACCCGCGCAGCCCTGCGCTAACGTTGGCGGCAAGATCGGCGGCAGCGTAACAATTACCGTTACGGGCGACTGTGTAATAAACGACCGCGCGGTAATTGCGGAAGGAAACGTAACCATCAAAAGCGCCGGCAAGACCCCCCGCACCATCACGCGGGGCATTGGCGGCCCGCTCATTACAGTTAAATACGGCGCGGCGCTGACCCTTGAGAACATCGTCATCGATGGCGATAAAACTAATGCCCCGCCAGCCGATGAGAGTCCGCTCGTACACGTAGAGCCCGCCGCAAAACTGATTATGAATGACGGCGCGGTTCTGCAAAACAACACCGCCCGCAACGGCGGCGGCGTAATGGTTGGCAACGGCGGTACGCTTACCATGAACGGTGGCAAAATAAGCGGCAGTACCGCCGAGATAGGCGGCGGCGTGTTCATGAAACACGGTGCGCGGTTTCACATGACGGGCGGCGCAATTACCGGTAACACCGCCAACGATTTCGGCGGCGGCGTGTTTGTAAACGATGCCGGCAGCGTTACCATGTCCGGCGGAAACATCACCGGCAACGCATCCGGCAGAGTAGGCGGCGGTGTGGCGGTATGGGGCGGCGTGTTTACCCTCATAGGCGGAGCAATCTGCGAAAACTCAGCGCCCGAAGGCGGCAGCGTGTACGTCTACGAAAGCGCCAAGTTCAACAACGGCCCCGGCGAAACCTGCCCCGCGGATAATGTCCCCGCGCACAAAGCCAAGAAAGCCGCATCTGCCGACCTATCGCCAGCAACCGGCAGCTTTACCGCCGGCCCCAACCCGGTGTCCAAATACGCCGAGAAGATAACATTCTTCTACAGCGGCGGCCAAATCAGCAAAGGCGAGCTGACAGTCTTTGAGGAATCTGGCAAAGTTGTTACCAAAATCAAACTCCGTAGGGGCGACCGCCCCCGGTCGCCCGCTGCTGATGACAAGGCAAAACACCCGGCAGGGGAATGGAATTTGAAAGACAGAAAAGGCCGAACCGTAACCGAAGGGACATACCTCGTCAAAGGCACGATCACCGTCAACGGCAAAAAAGAAAAGGTCTCGGTGACCCTCGGCGTACGGTAGGGGCGTTGCGCGCAACGCCCGTGCGGCATAGGTTACGAAAAGAAACGCTGTTTTTATGTTGATATTAATATGTATAATAGTACCAAAGAATAATACAAATAAACTTTCTTGAAAGGATGTATCAAATGAAAATGATTACGAAAATGCTGGTGACGGTGGTATTTTTGAGCGGGATGGGGTTTGGGGCGGTGGCTCAGAATGCTATAAATTTGGCAGCAGATAGCATAACTTTGAAGACGCCAAATAGTGTCAACCGTAAAATAAATTTAATGTCAGCCAATCTAAACATTGGAAGTGCAGAATCTGTATTAAAATGTGTAACCAGTTATTGTACCGATTTTATTGTACGAGGGCAGAAGAATGGGGCGGGATCTATTGACGGACAACTTTTTGCTAATAGTGCCCGTATATATAATAATCTTAACGTAGGTACTATCAACTCTCTCGCCCCTAAAGCCTTTATCCACCCGCATCCCACAGAAGAGTCAACGGTTATAAAATACGTCGCAATGGAATCCGGCGAAGCCCTAACAGTCGCGCGAGGTACCGCGAAAACCGTGAACGGCCAAGTCACAATAGCGTTACCGGAACACTTCACCTTAGTAACCAGCAAAGACGAGCCTATAACAGTAATTCTGACACCCGAAGGGGCTCCGGTTTTGCTTTATACCAAACAAAAAAACAGAGAAAAAATAATGGTCGCAATGAAACCGTCTGACTTTTCCGAATACAAAGACATCGAGTTTTCGTATCAGGTGACAGGTATCCGCGACGGGTTCGAGGATCTAAATGTTATTATTGATGAGAAAGAGTTAGATGCGGTGCCGACAAAAGAGTATTTTGAGAAGAATGACGTTATGAAGAGGATAAAAGCGATATCTGACAAGGCCGCGGCAAGACATACTGCTGAACGGGAGTGAAAGAAGGAATGGCGGGATGGTTTGAATGGATTTTAGGGTTTTTGGGGTTAACTGGAATTTATAAACTTTTTGAACAAGGAAATATGATAATGAAAAAAAATGTTTTTTTTGTGTGATAGCCTGCGTGCTGTTGTCGTATTTATCATTGAATGCACAGGAAACAATAACATGGGATTATCCTATTAAACCAGGAATGAAGGAGTGGGCAACGCTTAAAACCGGCAAACAAAAAGTTGAAGTTTGCCAAATTCCATTGGACGTATTAAAAACGATAGGTACAAAAGAATTGGCAGCAGTTATTATAAATAAGCAAAATAAAAAAGAAGAGCAAGATGTTATAAATATGTTTATCCAAAATTATAATCATCTTGATCCTAATACATTAACCGAAATGTCAAAACTTATAAGGAGGTAAGTTATGAAAACGTCAAGATTATTTATTGTGTTAGTTCTTTTTCTGCGAAAGTATGGTAAATGAGCAACCCGAAAAAATGACAGAAGTAGAAGAATATGTTGACGCATTAAAAAACAATAAGTTTGTGGGTTATATGCCGGCATATACATACAATGGTGAGGATAATTATTTTCCGGCATTTACATACGAACATATTGACGAGCTTCTTAAGTATAGAGAAGAAAAAAGCATTATAACAAAATTTCCGTGCAATCCAGTATCTTCTGAATGGCAGGATGAGCTGGAATTGGGCAGATATATTCTATGGACGATAGAATACATTAGAATTAAGCATATTGATGAAAGATTATTAGTGTCTTGGAGGTTTCCGTCGCAAAATCCGGTTTTGTGCCTGCAATCATCAAGAGGGGTTTGGTTCTTTGATGCGGAAGCATATCAAATTACATCTGATGCGTATTATGCCTGGTGGACAGGGAATAAAGAAAAAGAGTTAATTGAGATCATGAACATGGATCCGCTGGAAAATACGCCGTATGAATGGTTCTGATATTACCCTATTAAATGTTAGTCACAACACATCAATATACTGACAGGTGTACACAATAAAATCAACACCCCGGCATGTTCACATCATGGCGTTGACATAATCTTGCGTGCGCAAAAAAATTGCGCTGCGGATAGTGAAAAATATTGTAAAATTGCAATTTTTTACTTGATTTTTTTCCAAAAATGTGTTATATTTAGTATGCTTGGGACGATTGCTCTCTATGATACCGTGTGGCCCGGAATGTCTTTATGGATTATGTGTATATTTGTCTCTGAAGAATAACATTAGGTGAGAGTGGTGTGCAGTACCCGAATAAAATCTGAGGTAGTTCCCGCGTGCGTCTGCGGGGCTGTCTTTTACCAAAACACTTCTTACGAGGGAGGTATTATGGTTAAACGAACAATGTTTGTGTTGTGCGCGGCGGTACTTTTGATGTCTGCGCTGACAACCTGCCGTAAAGCGCAGAGCGGGCAGTTTGCGGGAGGCAGAGACTGTTGCACCGATACGAAGGGCAAGGTGCAGATGGGGTGGTCTGCGGAGATGCCGCCCGAAGCGGCGAAGCTATTGGAGAATTATGTGAGTAATCTGTCTGCCAATAACGGGCCGTTGTTTGCCCAGGTGTTTAACCTTTTGAGTGATTCGGTGCGGGTTAGAGACCTGACGGTTGGGCGGGCGGTTCCCAAGTACAAGTTCAAGCATGTTTTTCTTAACGCGTATCCTGATACGGTTCCCTTCTGTGAGATTATAGAGCCGGTAGGAGAGTGGTACGCGCCGATACTGTTTGGCGGTTCTCCGCAGTATGAGTTAAGTTTGCGCCAGTTGGACGGTAAATGGGAAATTTCCGCCATAAGTTCAATTTCCCGCGTTGGGGACAGTATGTGGGATTTGCTTGAGGAGTTCTATGCGAAATCGGCGGAGGTGAGTCCGGTCCTCTTTACTTTCGAGCAGGAGAGGTACCTCTATTTTCCGCAGCTGGGTCCAAGGAAGATACATTATCTCAGGCACGGGTCTGCGGAAAGCGATCCGCTTGCGGCGGTGCTGCCCGGTACTATCAGTACGCCGGGCGACAGTAAGAATGTTATGGAGCATTGGAAGAGGCAGGGCCATGATGAAGTCGGCCGCACGGTTACGTATGAAGAGTGGTGCGCCCTTATGGGGTACAAATGCGAGGAGGGTGCGTAGCATAAATGCCGCGCAATAAAAATTGGGTTGTTGCTGGAAGAGGGGGGGATGCGTTATTGTCCCCCCTTTTTTATTTAGCGGTTGGGGTCCAGCGCGTCGCGCAGGCCGTCGCCTACGAAGTTGAAAGCCATAATGGTGATGAAGATGAATACGCCGGGGAGGAGTATCCAGGGGTGCAGCTGTATTTGCGATAAATTCATTGCGGCGCTTAATAAATTGCCCCAGGAGGCGTGGGGGTCTTGTATTCCTAACCCGATGAGGCTTAACGCGGATTCGCCCAGAATGTAGGCCGGGATTGAGAGCGTCATTGAGACTATGGCGTAGGACATGGTTTGCGGGAGGATGTGGCGGACGATGATTCTTAAGTGGCTCGCGCCGAGCGCTTTGGCCGCGGTGACGTAGTCTCGCTGTCCTATTGAGAGGGACATGCCGCGGATCACTCTCGCGAATCCCGCCCATCCTACTAAGCTCATAATTATCACGATCAAAAAATAGACTTGAACGCTTGATATCTTGATAGGGAATGCGCTCCTTAACGCCAGCATGAGGAAGAAGGACGGCACCAGCATAAAGCACTCGGCGAAGCGCATCAGCGCCCAGTCTAATTTCCCGCCGAAGTACCCTGCCGCCCCGCCTATCAGGAATCCCAAAAAGAAGGTGATCATCACTCCAAAGAACCCTACGGAGAGGGAGACTCGCGAGCCGTAGATGATTCTTGAGAAGAGGTCCCTTCCTACGGCGTCGGCGCCCATCAGGTAGATACGCGCGTCTTGCGGGTTGTCTTTCAGCCCGAACAGGTGGCGGTCGATCGTTAGGAATCCCCACAGTTTGACTTTGTCGCCTTTGGTGAACAGGGCGACCTTATATGGTTTGGATTTGTCCTCAACATATACACGTTCGAAGACCTCGTTGAACTCGAACGATTTTGGGTAAACGACGGGGACGAGCGTAAAATTCCCGTTGTGGGCGAAGTGTATTTTTGACGGCGGCTGGTATGATTTGCTCCTGTCGGAGTTGTCGTAGTGGTACGGCGCTATGAACTCGGCGAAGGCCATTACGAAGTAGAGGATGCAGAGGATGACGAGGCCGGGCACGGCGAGCGGGTGGCCGAAGAATTTTTGCTGGGCGCGTTTGTCGATGAAAAATTTGATTTTCATGCCGTCACCTCCTCACCCGCGGGTCGGCGATGACGAGGAGGATATCGGCGATCAGGTTTCCGGCGATGAGCATCAATCCGCCCAGAAGCAGGCTGCCCATTACGAGGAACGTGTCCTGCGTTTGGACGGCGCTTAGCATGAGGCTGCCCAGGCCCGGCCAATTCATTATTATTTCCAAGAGCGCGGCGCCGCTTAAGAGGGCCGCAAATTCGAACCCGAAGAGGGTGATGAGGGGGTTAATGGCGTTGCGCAGGGCGTGGCGGTAGACTACCCGGTTTTCAGGCAGCCCTTTGGCGCGGGCGGTTACCACGTATTGTTTCCTTAGTTCCTCGAGCATATTGCCGCGGCTTATTCGCTGCAATCCGGCCAGGGCGGTAATGGTGAGGACGGTTACGGGTATAACCATGTGCAGGGCCCTGTCGGCCAGTTTTCCGAAGAAGGTGAGCTGCTCGTAGTTGGCCGAGATCATCCCGCTTGTGGGTATAAGGGAGATTATGGGCAGGTTTCTGCCGAGATAGACGAAGAACATCAGCAGCAGGGCTACGAAGAATGTTGGTAATGACATCCCCAAATAGGAGATTACCGACATTATCCTGTCGCCCCAGGAGTACTGCCTGACGGCGGCGTATATACCTAAGGGTATGGCTACTAACCAGGTTATGAGAATTGATATGAATGAGAGGATGAAGGTGTTGAACAGGCGTTCGGTGATTACGGCGGATACGTTAGCTTCTCTCGAGAATGAGTATCCCAGGTCTCCCTGCACCGCGCGCAGCAGCCAGTGGCCGTACTGCACTATTACCGGTTTGTCGAAGTGGTATTTTGCCTCGACCTCTTTTACGGTCTGTTCGCTTATGCGGGGGTCGAAGCGGTACTGGGCGAGAACGTCGCCCGGCGCGAGGTCGATGAACAGGAATGTGATGAACGACATCAGCAGCAGCTGCGGTATTGATACCAGAAGTCGTCGTAACAGTTCGTCTCTCATAAACGGCCAATACGGTCAGGGCGGTAAAGATAAAAGTCAAAACCGTCCCTGAGAGCGGTTTTGACTTTGGTTTTAGGACACAGTATTAATGCGTATATTCAACAGCTTACTTGCATAATTCCGTTTTTGTGCTTATTTCCTTCCACATCTGTTTTGCCGCCTCGTTCATCGCGTTTTGGCATGCCCTGTCCATGTTTGTCCACGAGGCTTTGGGGCCGGTGAAGTTCAGGTTGGCGTCTGTTTTGCCGGTTTTGGTGTTGAGGACGTCGGCCCTTACCTGCGCGTAGCAGTAGGAGAAGTTCCCTGCCTGCGACCTCATGTGGTCTCTGACGTCTATTGTTAGGACGTACTGGGCGTTTGCCCTGCTGTTGGCGACGCGGCAGCCGTTTTGCGAGAACAGGCTTTGCAGGGCGGGGATGACATTGTTGGCCTCGCTGTTGCCGATGGTTTCTCTGCCGGTGAGGAAGATTGCGCCGGTGTCGCGCATGGTGTTTTCGAGGCCGGCGATGTTTCTTTCTAACTGTGCGCTTCTGTCTTTCAGGCGCGCGGCGTCGTTTTTGGAGCCCAGCGCGAGCAGCATGTCGTAGTGTTTGCCGCTTTCGGCAATATTACTTTTGGCCTCCGCTATTTTTTCGAGGGCGCTGCGCTTACGGTCGTTGTCGTTGTGCTGTTTCGCGAGTTTGAGGTCGTTGTCGGCGACTTGCAGGTAGAAGTCGATTCGCCCGGCGTAGTAGCCGGCGAGGTCGGCCTTCTTTGTTTTCGCGAAGGCGTAGAAAGTGTTGTTTTTCTGGTCGTGGTGGACTTCCACGTCTACCATGGCGAGGTCGGCGCTTGTGGTGGCCTTAATCATCTCGCCGAATTTCCGGTTAATTTTTTCCTTATCGGAACCCAAGCCGTCAACGTCGGTTATATTTATCCCTTCACGCTGGATATTGACGATGATTGCCTCGGCCAGCTGGCTCCGCGCCTGGTTTACGACGCGCTGCTGCACCTGTTCCGGTTTTTCGTTGGATCCGACTTTGCCGGAAGCGTAGCCGGTCAGCCATACGGCCGTGGGGTACGCCGCGGAGCGCTGGTTGTTGTCTGTCCATGCCGGAAGAATGGACAGTTGCTGGCCGCGAACGGAAACGGGCAGCGCAAGCGCTGCTGCTGCTAACATCACTAGGACGAATTTCGAGTATTTCATTGTGGTTGGTTTCCCGATATTGTTTTTTGATTGAATTGAAATAAACTTTATTTCCCTGCCTAATTATACGGGCACGGTTTTAAACCGTGCCCGTATATCGTACTGTCTGGCGTGCCGCCTTGCCGGTATGGCACCCAATTACCTTCTGTACTTGGACTCGTACTCGGCGATGTTGGCGTCCATTTTGGACATCATATCGTCTTTTTTGACGCGCAGCTCGAACTCCTCGTTGCTGGCCATGGCCTGCTCCATCGCGGCCTTAAAGAGCTGCGGGTTCAGGATGACGAGCGAGTAGATCTTGTAGCGGCCGTTGTCCGGGTTGAACTGGGCGATAGTCTTGTAGACGTTGGAGCCGCGGACGTTTTCGTTCGTGAGCTGCCTTACGCCCTCTTCCCAGATCTTTTTGGCTTCGCTGTTTACGTTCTGGGCATAAGATTCGCTCAGGCGCTGGACGAGGGCGCCCATGTCTGTGGCGAGGGCGGAACGTGCGTTGTCTGTAGAGACGTTGCGCGCGGTCTGTTCGTCGGTTGACTCCCCGATGCCGAGGCCGGCGGGGATCATCTGGGCCTCAAGCTGCCTTTTAAGGTCTTCCAGCTCGTTGCTCGGCGTGGTGATGGTTTGAAAACCACCCTGAACCGCCTTCTGCGCCGGGCTGGTCTTGTTGCCGCCGCATGAGTTCATGATGGACGCCGCCGCGACTGCCGCGGCGAGCATGGTGATCCGGACCTTCTTCGAAAGTGCAAACATACGATACTCCTTTTTGGTTGTTATAATGATAAGTTAAAAAATAGTTAACATACTATAGTACTATGTTATTCCCGTCGCCGGTTATTTTCTGCTCACTGCCGCCCCGGCAACACCGAATATATAGTATACATTACGGTTAGACGGAAGCGCAAAAAAAAATGTTACAAAAAATCACAATAATTTTTTTATTGAGAATTATCCCCCAATCTTCCCGCCGGACACGCCGCTGCAGCGGAAAACCGGCGCCCGCGTCCGCCGGCGCCGCCCGTTTATCCGCCTTCCGTCAGTTTTTCCAAAGGTTGAAACCAAGCGACACGTAGTGGCTGGTTACGTTTTTCTCGACGAACCCGGAGGTCAGGCGGTAGCTCAGGCTGATAATCCTCCCTAACTCGAAGACGAGCCCGGCCATAACGCCGGCGTCGAATTCCACCAGCATATCGTTAATTTTAACCGTCGGCACCGGGTCATCTCCAAGCAGGAAGAGTTTTCCGAAGACGCCGGTTTCCACAATCAAGGCGTAATCCCCATACGGCCACCGGAACGAGAGGGGGAGGAAGGCGTCGAGGTAGAGGGCGCCCAGGTTCCACTCCACTATATTGTCGTCCCACCTGTCTACCTTTGTGTCCGCCCAGGAGGCCTGCAAGGCCGGGGTGATGCCGAAAATGCACTCTTCGCCCCCGAGCATGATCCGGGACAGGCCGATTTCGGCGAATACGCTGCCGTGAAGCCCGTAATCGCTATAGTAGCGGTAGGTACGATAGGGGTAGTAACGGTCGGTGTACTCCAGTTCATTGATATTGTACCCCAGCCGCAACCCTGCGCTCATAAGCCCCTGCGCCTCAGCCTTAACCCCAATGCCGGAAAAAGCGATAAGCCCCGCCGCAACAGCCGCTGCAAACAGCGAAAAGCTTTTTTTCATGACTGCACCCTTTCAATTCATAAATATTCCGGGTATATACCCGTGAATAACTGTAATATACATTATGTTTAGACGGCCGCACAACAAAAAGCGTTACAAAAATTGCGCGTTGCGCAAAAATTTTCGCACATTCGGCGCGCCGCATAATCTATATTTCAGTATAATAACCGCCCAAAAGGCACAAAATGGTATCAAAATATCAATATATAGTGGTGGACGCGTATCTACCCCACAATATATAAGAGGAGTCCCAAATGACAGAAGTTTTAGACGCCGCCCGCCTTCGCGAACTCAGAACGAGGGTTGACAACCTGCGGAGGTATCTTTGACATCGACACCAGGAAGAATCAGATAGCGCAGCTTGAATCCCTGTCGGCCCAAAACGGCTTTTGGGACGACGCCGCGTCCGCGCAGAAGACGCTCAAGAACATCAAGGATATGCAAAAAATCGTCGATCCGTGGGTAAAAGCCGATGCCGACGCCGCCGACATCGCCGAATTTCTGGCACTGGCGGCCGAGGAGGGCGACCGGGAGACCCTTGTGGCCCTGAGCGGCCAGGCCGACGAATTGGAGCATGCGGTCGCGCGGATGGAGTTCATACGCAAGCTCAGCGGCGAGGACGACGGCGCCGACGCCATCGTGAGCGTCCACAGCGGCGCGGGGGGCACCGAGTCTTGCGACTGGACGGAGATGCTTTTCAGGATGTACATCCGCTACATGGAGCGCAGCGGCTATTCATATAATATATTGGAGAGTTCCCCGGGCGACGAGGCGGGGCTCAAGAGCGTGACTATAGAGGTCAAGGGGGAGTACGCGTTTGGGCACCTCAAGGCCGAGACGGGGGTCCACCGGCTTGTGCGGATCTCCCCGTTCGACTCCAACGCGCGGCGGCACACGTCGTTTTCGTCCGTTTACGCCTACCCGATAATGGACGAGATTGCCGATTATGTGCTCGACGACAAGGATATACGGGTAGACACATACCGTTCGAGCGGTGCGGGGGGCCAGCACATCAACAAGACCGACAGCGCCGTGCGGATGACGCACATGCCCACGGGCATCGTGGTTGCCTGCCAGAGCGAGCGGTCGCAGATCCAGAACCGCGAGACCGCCATGAAGCTACTCAAGGCGAGGGTGCGGCAGCACTACCGGGAGATAGAGGAGCGGGAGCGGGAGTCGAAGATGTCTGAAAAAAAGAAGATCGAGTGGGGCAGCCAGATACGCTCCTACGTTCTGCACCCGTACAACATGGTAAAAGACCACCGTACCGACGCTGAAACAAGCAACACGCAGGCGGTGCTGGACGGGGAGATTGATATGTTTATAGAGGCGTATCTGTTGCTGAATTAAAGTTTGGAGTGTGGAGTTTGGAGTTTTTGACGTTAACTCCACACTCCAAACTCCACACCCCAAACTCACGAAACGCGGATTAAATGTTTATTTTGCTTGTTGACATATTGATACTTGGATTGTCGTTGTACCTGTTGATACGTATTTTCATTGAGATGCGAGGAACTGTCTTGAAAAAGCTCAAATACCCGAAAGTTCAGTGCGCCCGCTGCGGCAGCTGTTGCCGCATACCGTTTGTTCCCGTTACCCACAAGGACCTTGAGCGGTTAGTGAAGGCCACCGGCAAGCCCGCGGGCCGGATCGTCCGCTTCTGCACGTTCTCCGAGATGGAGTTCGACCCGGAGTCCGGCCTGTGGATATCGTTCAAATCAGGCAGGCGGGCGATGATCCTGCGCAGGAAAAACGGCCGCTGCATATTCCAAACGCCAAAACGCGCCTGCGCCGAATACGAGGCCCGTCCGCAGACGTGCCGCACGTTTCCGTACGACGTGTCGTTTGAAGACGAAAAGAGCGGTGTTGTCGATGAAATCGCCTTGAACACGGTGCTTGCCTGCAAGGCGGAAAAGTGTCCGAAGATCGACCTGGAAATGCTGGTTGCGAACGTGCGCAAGGAGAATAAAGAGGACAAGGAGTACCACAAGCTGGTTTGGGCGTGGAATGAGTCGGGCGAAAAGGGCGGTACGGCTGATTTTTTGAAACATATCGGGTTTTGATATAGAATAATATCCGGAAAATAAGCAGTATGGGGGGGCGTTCCGCGTGAAAACCGAAGTGAATGAAAAGAAGCTGTATCTGATAGACGGCTACGCCTTCGCGTACCGCGCGTACTACGCGCTTATCCGCAGCCCGCTTATCAACTCCAAGGGTTTCCCTACCGGCGCGGTTTACGGGTTCGCCAACTATATCCTCCATCTGATAAAGGATTATAACTGCCCCTACATGGCTGTGGTGATGGACAGCCGCACGCCCACGTTCCGACACATGGCCTACGAGCCCTACAAGGCGAACCGGGCGGCGATGCCGGACGATTTGAAGCTGCAAATGCCCGTCATTGAAGAGCTTATGGAGGCGTTCAATATGCCTGTAATCAGGCGCAACGGCTTTGAGGCCGACGACCTTATAGCTACACTGACCCGCCGGGCGGTAACGGAAGGGTTTGAGGTATTTTTGGTGACGAAGGACAAGGATCTGATGCAGCTTATAGGCCCAAACGTCCGCATGCTCGCGCCAGAGAGCGCGGGCGTGTTCCATATTTTGGGCCCGGACGATGTTATAGGCAAGATGGGCGTGAGGCCCGGTCAGATTTTGGATTACCTCTCTATGGTGGGCGACAGTTCCGACAACATACCCGGCGTACCCGGCGTGGGGCCCAAGAGCGCGGCAAAGATATTGGAAACGCTGACCGTAGACCAAATACTCAAAGACCCGTCGCTCCTTGAGTCCCCCAAGATGGTAAGCAAGTTCACGGAGCATAAAGACCAGCTTGCCCTGTCGAAAATGCTCGCAACGCTGCGGTTCGATGTCGAACTGGGCTTTGGGTTAGACACACTGAAGCGCGGGGAGTTCGACCTGCCGCGCTGCCGTAAGTTATTGGAAAAGCTCGAGTTCGTATCGATGCTCAAGAGCCCGGTGTTTGGCGGGGGCGGGGCGAAATTTGACCCGGTTGTGCGTAATGTGGATAACTTGGAGGCGCTAAACGATATTGTGTGCAGAATCAAGGGTGCCGGGGAGGTATCTATAGGCATTATTGCCGCCGGGCAGCTGCCGAGAGCGGCGGGGCTGACGGGAATTTCGCTGGCGGTAGACCCCTCCGAGGCGTTCTGCGTGCGGTTTGAGGGCGGAACAGGCGTAAGTCCCGAAAATGAAGGCGTTGTTGGCGATAACGATCTCTTTGGAAATCAACATGTTAACAACGATATCAACATTTACGGCAAAGACAAAACAAGCGCGGCGGTCAACAAGTCGGACGCCCTCAAGATCCTTGCCGAAGTCATTGAATCTACACAAATTAAGAAGATTGGCCATGACCTGAAGTTCGGTTCGCAGGTACTCCGGCGCGAAGGGCTTACGCTGCAAGGGGTTACGTTCGATACGATGCTCGCCGCCTACATTATAGACCCCGGCAAGCGCCTGCACGATCTGGCCGACATGGCCCGCGAGAAACTCGGTTTGGAGATCGAGCCGGACTGCGCCGTTTGTGCCGTGCTTCTTCTTAGGGATAAGTTCCTGCCGGCCTTGAGCGAGAAGAACTGCAAGTATCTCTTCAACGATATAGAGATGCCCTTAAGCCCCGTCCTTGCCGGCCTCGAATGGCACGGTGTGCTGGTAGATACGGACCTGTTATCCGCGCTGTCGGCCGAATACGGCAACGAATTAGCCCAAATTACCCGGGAAATCTACGATATGGCCGGCCAGGAGTTCAACCTGAACTCACCCAAGCAGGTGGCCGCAGTCCTCTTCGACAAGCTAGGCCTGCACGCCGGCAAGGGGACCAAGAGCGGGGCAAAGTCAACGAACGTAGACGTTCTTGAAAAGCTGGCGGAAGATCACCCTATCGCCAGTAAGATATTGGATTATAGGGAGAAACAGAAGCTTTTATCGACCTACGTAGACGCCCTCCTCCACCAGATATTGCCGGAAACGGGCCGCGTGCATACGTCGTTCAACCAGGCAGTTACCGCAACGGGCCGCCTCTCCAGCACGAACCCGAACCTGCAGAACATACCTATCCGCACCGAGACCGGGCGGAAGATCAGGGAGGCGTTCATTGCGCCCGCCGGATGCGTTCTCGTGTCGGCCGACTATTCACAAATCGAGCTGCGTATCCTCGCGCACCTTTCCAACGACCCTGTGCTGATACAGGCATTTATTGACGACCGCGACATCCACACGCAGACCGCCTCCGCCGTTTACAGCATCTTCCCTGAAATGGTGACGCCGGAGATGCGCCGCGCCGCCAAAACCATCAATTTCGGCCTGATGTACGGCATGGGCCCCGTAAATCTGTCAAAACAGCTCGGGGTCTCATTTTACGACGCAAAGCGCTTTATAGACTCCTATTTCGACCAGTTCCCGTCTATCAGAAAATACATCGACGCGTCGATGCAGAGCGTGCGCGACCGCGGCTACGCCGAGACGCTCCTCGGGCGCAAGCGGTACCTGCCGGATATCAACTCCAGCAACAGGAATATAAGGGAGTCTATGGAGCGTACGGCGATAAACACGCCCGTACAGGGCACGGCGGCCGACATCATGAAAATAGCGATGATAAAGGTTTACGCCAAGATGAACGAATGGCCGGGGACCAAGATGCTTTTGCAGGTGCACGACGAATTAGTTTTTGAAGTGCCCGAGGGCAGCGCAAAAAAATTCGCGGACTGGGTGAGCGAAGAGATGAGCGCGGCGTACAGGTTAAAAGTCCCGCTTAAAGTAGATGCCGGTATCGGAAAACACTGGGGAGCAGCCCATTGACAAGGATAATTAAATGCAAAAAACAAACATAGTAATCACTGTCCCCGAGGGGCTGTGCCAGTACCTGAAAACCGAGGTAGAAGCCCTGGGCCTCCCGGTTACCTCCGTTACGCCCACAAGCCTGTCAACAGCTGGAACGCCGGCAGACGCGATGATGCTCAACCTGCACATCCGCACGGGCCACCACGTCCTCTACCAGATAGCCGCGTTCAAAAGCCGCAATGCCGATGAGCTCTATAAGGAGATGTCCAAAATCCCCTGGGAGACGATTATCCCGTCGAGCGAATACCTGTCTGTAGTCTCCAACGTACGCAACGCCACGATCAAGGATACCCGCTTCCCGAATTTGCGCTGCAAGGACGCGATAGTAGACCGCATCCAGGCCCGCAAAGGCCGCCGCCCCGACTCCGGCCCCGATGAGACCGGCGCGGTGATAAGCCTCTACTGGCGGGACGACCGCTGCATAGTTTACATAGACACCAGCGGCGAGCCGTTATCAAGGCGGGGGTACCGCCGCATACCCTTAGGCGCGCCCATGCAGGAAACATTGGCGGCCGGGGTAGTCGCGGCGATGGATCTGAAATCCGGCGAGCACTTTGTCAACCCCATGTGCGGCAGCGGCACGATGGCTATCGAAGCCGCGTTATCCGCAAGCGGCAGGGTCCCCGGCCTGACCCGCCAGAACTTCGGTTTCATGCACGTAATGGGTTTTGACCTGAGGGCGTGGGATGAGATGAAAAAGGCCGCGAAAACAAAGGTGCTGAAAACGCTCCCGTCCCAAATCATAGCCACCGATACAAGCGAAAAAGCGATCGACGCCGCCCGCAAGAACGCCATGACCGCCGGCGTCGAGCAGTTAATACAGTTTGAAGTATGCGATTACGCCGCCACCCCCGTACCGCCCGCACCCGGCGCGGTGGTACTCAACCCCGGCTACGGCATGAGGATGGGCGAGGAGCCGGAGCTTGTGGAGACCTACCGCGGCATAGGATCGTTTTTCAAGCAGAAATGCAAGGGATACCGCGGCGCGGTCTTCACGGCCAACACCGCGCTGGCCGGGCAGGTGGGGCTCAAGGCTAAGCGGAAAATCCCGTTTGTCAACGGGAAGATAGAGTGCAGGCTGTACGTATATGATTTGTACTGATAAATGGGGATTTAGCGAAGCTAAAATCAAAATATTATGGGATTATGTTTTGCCGGTGCATTGGGGAAACGTGATACCGTATACGGGGGAAAAGAGGCGGCTTGCTGTGCCTGCGGGAGCATGCAAGCCATTGCATTCACATCTCGGCCGCAGAAGCATCAGCCCCAATGGAACTACTCGCCGCCCGGCATGAAAGACGGTTGGCTTCTACGGTACGCGGACAATTCAAAACACCATGCTCTGGGCGTGGGCCGTGCCGCGTACCGGGTGTTCCAAA
>WQRV01000019.1 GCA_009786575.1 Chitinispirillia bacterium
GGTTACGGAAATAAAATCGCCCTCCCTGTTACATGGGGGGGGCCTTAAAAAAGACCTCAGGTCCCATCAGGAAGAGGGCGATGTACTCTCAGTACCGGTGCAGGAAATCAAACTTGCGTTTGACCCCCACTAATAATAAGATAATATAATCCAAGCCGAAAGTCAATACCCGAAGCAAAAAAACGACCGGGCAGGGGCAGAGCCGGAACGGGGGGTAAAAACAGTTCCACACAACCAACGAAACCGCCGGGACAAGGGACTCCAAAAATAAAGGGGAGACCGCGGTTGACGGCCTCCCCAGCACAGTCCTAACGAACACACCGCACCGAAAAGCCGTAGCCCAAGGCGAGGTTGCGCTCGTACACGTAGTCGCCGTTGTAGCCCATGTCCCGAAGCCACGCGTTGCCGCTCCCGTCCTCCGTGGCGCTCCACCAGCGGCCGTGGTAGCCGGCACTGTAGAAGGTGCCACCCGTGCCGCGGCCGCCGCCCGGCAGGGCCGAAAAGCCGAAGTCGTCCGTACCGTTGTCATTATTATACCAACCGCTTGTCGATTTCAACTTACTGCCAGCGCCACTACTACCACCTGCTACCTCAACTAAACTATTCCAGTCTGCTCCTGTAGGCAACCGCCACCCGGACGGACATGCCGTCTTCGCCGCTTCCCATGTATATAATCGGCCATATTTCGTACAGTTGGAATTATCATCATCATAACACCAACTGTTGCTTGTAGCGCGGTTAAGGTTTTCAGCCATCCACGTCAATCCACCGATTTCTACCGTGCGATAACTTTGACCGCCTATCGTAACTGTACCATCACCACCTCCGCCAGTCGGATTATCACCCTCCCCGCACCCAACCATAACAACCGCCAACAACGCCACCGCCGCAACCAATCCAGCAACCTTACGAACAGATGCACTCATACCGCACACTCCTTTGATTTAAATTGTTGATATACCCGCCAAAAGCGCCCCCCACAGCCCGCTTGTCCATACAATAAATCTACATCACCGCCCTCGGAATGTCAACTTTTAAATTTTATTTTCGCCCCCACGGCCCTCTTCCGCCCGTCAAACCCCAATTCACCGCTAACAACAACATTTGCACCCGCGTTCCAGCGGGCATCCTGCGCACAACGGCTTCTTCCGGCAGTGTTCTTTTGCGTTTGCTACTATCAGCGCGTGAAAATTGTTGTATAGCTCAACGCCCTTGGGCAGATTACCCTCAAAATACGCCTTGACTTGCGAGTACGTTTTTCCGGCGTCAATTGGGTAGCGCCCGCATAACCTCATCGTATACGCGTCAATCACAAACGTCGGCAAATCAAAGGCGTAGAGGAGTATGGAGTCGGCGGTTTCCGGGCCTACGCCTTTTGTAGACAGCAATTCCCCCCGCAGCTTTTCAAGCGGCTCTCGCTTGACTTTCCGTACATCATAATCATACCCCTCGAACCATTTTGTGACCGATTTCAGGTACACGGCCTTCTGGTTGAAGAACCCGGCGGGGCGGATGATATCCGCCAGCTTTGGCATTCTTGCCGATGCAACAAATTCGGGGGCCGGGCCATCTTCCCCAAAGTTGGCTATGGCCTTTTCGACATTGGCCCAGGCCGTGTTCTGGGTCAGCACGGCCCCAACTATGACTTCGTAGGGCGTTCTGGCGGGCCACCAGTGCAGGTCACCGTAGCGGGAGAGGAGCTTTTTGCAGATTGACGCCAATTTTTTATCACCCATAGATAATAATATAATATATTAATGTATATATGACCTGCGAAATCCAAAATATCGCCAAGGCGTACCCCTCGCCCTCGGGACAGGAGCCGTTAGTTATTCTGGACGACATCTCTTTATCCCTCAATAAGGGCGAGTCGGCGGCAATAGTAGGCCCCTCCGGGAGCGGGAAGACCACGCTCTTGCACATCGCCGCGGGGTTGGAGGCGCCGGATGCCGGGCGGGTGCTGATCGACGGGAACGATATTTCCGGGCTGAACGAGAACGAGCTCGCGTTCACGCGGAACCGCAAGATCGGCGTAGTGTTCCAGCGGCACGGGCTTCTGCCGCAGTGCACGCTGCTCGAAAACGTGTTGATCCCCACTCTCCCCTACCAGAACCGCCGCGAGCGGGACCTTTTGCGCCAGCGGGCGATGAACATGCTCGACCGCCTCGGCCTGTCAAAGCGACTCGGCCATTTCCCTTCACAGCTCTCCGGCGGAGAATGCCAGCGGGCCGCGCTCGCCCGGGCGCTCATCAACTGCCCGTCCCTGCTCTGCGCCGACGAACCCACCGGGTCGCTCGATAATGAATCCGCGATAGAGATGGGCAGGCTGCTGCGCGAGGTCAACAAGGAGGAGCAGACGGCCCTGATCCTCGTCACCCACTCGGAGAAGCTCGCGGCGGAGATGGACAGGATATTGGAATTGCGGAACGGGAAATTAAATGCCGGAAAGTAACGATAAGAGCGGATTGACGATGGTGAAAACCTCCGCGGCGCGGGATATGCCGGACGGCGGGTTCGGCGCGTTCCGTAAACTCGCGTGGCGCAATTTTACATTCCATTGGCGCGGCAATGTTTTGTTCTGCGCCGGATGCGCGGTCAGCGCGATGATATTGGTTGGGGCGCTGCTTACCGGATCCTCGCTAAAGGGAAGTATACGGGGACTTTTCGAGCCGCGCCTTGGGAATATTAACTGGGTATTGACGTCTTCATCCGGGCAATTCAGAGAGTCGATTGCTGATTCTATCAGTACAAATCTATCAATAAAAGCCGCACCTGTGTTGATGATGACCGGATCTGTTGGAGTTGCCGGGGGGGAAGAGCGTGTTCACCGGGTCAATATAATAGGAGTTGATGACAGGTTTTGGGAGCTGGGGCCAAAACAAACATCGCCGGAAAAAGTTAATACTATCTCCGCAACAATCAACACATCCCTCGCCATAAAACTAAACGCCAACCCCGGCGACCAGATAATAATGCGGTTTCAGAACGGCGGGGCGATGGGGATAGACGCGCCTTTTGGGACGCGGGATGATATATCAACATTGAGATTGCCGGTAAGCGATATTATCAACGCGGATGATTTTGGGGACTTCAGCCTTAAAGGGGAACATTTCACCGTATATAATGTTTTCGTTCCGTTGAAAATATTGCAATCCGCCAATAACACCCCCAAAATGGCGAACGCGGTTATCATCAATAAATCAACGCGGCAGCAAATTATCAACACCCTCCAAAAAAGCCTGCGCCTTAAGGACGCCGGGCTCAATTTGAGGGGCGCGGATGATGGGATTGAGATTTATTCCGACAGGATATTTATCAACGATAACCTGAAAAACACAATCACCGCGGCGATCCCGGCGGCTATCCCCGTCTCCTCGTGGTTCGTCAACTCCATCAGCAAATCGGACAAATCAACCCCGTACTCATTCGTCTCCTCTCCCCCGCTGTCGCGTTATATCAACGACAATAATATTGAGCTGACGGACTGGGCGGCGCGGGATATCGGAGCGGCAGCCGGGGACAGCATAACGCTTACGTATTTCGTCCCCGGGCCGGTATCGGGGCTGCGGGTTGATACGTCCGCATTCGTCGTCTCGGCCATACATAAGGGTGACGTACCGTGGATCAACAAATCCCTAATGCCCCCGTACCCCGGGCTTGCCGACGCGGGGAGCTGTACGGACTGGGACCCGTCCATACCGGTTGACCTGGGGAAAATACGTACTAAGGATGAGGATTATTGGGACAAATATCATGGCACCCCCAAGGCAATCATCAGCTACAAAAACGCGGCGCGGATATGGGATAACCGCTTCGGCGTGTGTACGGCGATACGCATCCCCGGCAGCATCACGGCAAATGATGTTGAATCCGCAATCATCCCGTACCTCACCCCGCAGCTATGCGGGATTCAGCTTACGGACATCCGCGCATCCATAAACAACGCCGTCAACAACGGGACTGATTTCGCGCCGCTGTTTTTGGGATTGAGTTTCTTCACGTTCGCGGCATCGCTGATACTTATCTGGCTGTTATCAACCCTTCAGGTAAGATCCCGGGCGGAGGAATTTAAGATTTTGACCGCCGTCGGCTACACCCGGCGGCATATCCTGTTGATTTATCTTACCGAGGGGATGATAATTTTTTCCGCTGGGACAATCCTCGGCATACTCATCAGCCCATTTTACACCTTAGCGATTATAGCGGGATTAAAGACGGTATGGAGCGCGGCGGCGATGACGCCCGTCTTAAATTTGCATATCGAGATAATGCCGGTAATCATCGGAGGGGCCGCTGCTTTTGTTTGCGCGCTGGCATCAATGCTGATCCCCATATATTCATTGACAAAGGGGAATCACAGCAAATCATCATCCCTCGGCCTCAAAAAATCCCCCCCGTCAACCCAACCGTTCACCATGCGCAGATTCATCCTGCTCAATATCCTCAGAGACAAAAAACGCGCGATAGGAGAAGCGTCTATCCTCGCGTTAGCGCTTTTAATTTTGGGGACGACCCAGCTGTTCCAAACCGGCGCGCTCCCCGACCCATCCCTGAGATCGAGCGGGACGGGCGGGTTCACGTGGTACGGTGAGTTAAATTCCGGCATCCCACTTGAGCAAACCGGTATTGATTTCCTGCGGGAGCGCGGGGTTGGCGCCGGTGTCAATACCTCTAATTTTTCATCTTTGGCGATGCGGATGCGGGATGGCGACGACGCGAGCTGCCTCAGCCTGAACCGGTCGGGCTCGCCGGCTCTCGTCGGGGTCAATCAGCGGGCATTGGACAGCCTCGGCGCGTTCTCCTTCGCCTCCACCATCAAGGGTAAGGGGATCGACAGGGATCATCCCTGGAGGATATTGGGGGGGGACGCCGGGGATGGCCGGACGGTCTACGGCATCACCGACGCCAATACCATTGAATGGGGCCTGGGGAAGTCTCTCGGGGATAGGGTGCCGTACGTAAGCGAATCCGGGGACACGCTGAACGTCATCCTCGCCGCCGGGCTGAAAAATTCGGTATTTCAGGGCAAGATCCTCATCGCCGAGGCCGATTTCATCCGCCATTTCCCGTCGGTCAGCGGGTACCGGCTGTTATTGCTGGGCGGGGAAACGGGCGTGATAAACCGCGCCCCTACGGGTAATGCGGGGACCGGGGGGATCACGGCGGATAGAGGAATCTATGCGGATGGCGGGGCCGCGGCAGACGGCGGTACGATAACAGGCAACGCGGATTCGGAGGGGGTCATCGTCAGCGCCTTTGAATCGTTCCACGACAAAAGCGGCCTGCAGTTCGAATCGGCAAGCGAGCGCCTAAACGCCTTCAACGCCGTCCAGAACGCCTACCTCTCAATCTTCGCGCTTTTGGGGATGGCAGGGCTTGTGCTGGGGTGCGCGGGGATGGGGATCATCGCGGCGCGGGACATTGAGGAGCGGAGGGCGGAGCTGGCCTTATTGATGGTTCAGGGGTTTGGCGCCGGCGCGGTCAGGAGGATGCTTTTGTTGGGGCACTCTGCCGTCGCCGCTGCCGGGGCAGCTGCCGGGCTTTTGCCGGCGGCCATCCTGTCCTGGGCGATTTTGGACCTGCCGGGGGTCGCCCGGGTGGCCTGGCTCTTGACAATTGTAGCGCTATTTGGCATAGGGTCGGTACTGTTTGGCCTCCGGGGGCTATCTGCCCGGCGGCTGCTGCCGGTTATTAAGGATGATGTGTGATGTTGCTTTTTGCGCTGCCATGAATTATCTTATTATATAGAGTACCGGAAACCTGTAAAAAGCTGGGTGGCTATGCTGCAAACGAATACGGAGAAGGACAAAACGCAAATACGGGTTCTTGTTATTGAAGACGAGGACTACTCGCGGGACTGCATCAGCGACTTTTTGGAACTGGTGGGGTTCTCCGCTATCCGCGCGGCGAACGGGCGGGAGGGGATCGAGCTCTTCGGGCGGCACGAGCCCGACATCATCCTCACCGACATCCGTATGCCGGAGATGGACGGGTTTGCCATCCTCAAATTCCTGCAGACGTACTCTTCCGCGACCCCGGTCATCGTAATATCGGGCACCGACTCGCTCGACGACGTCGCCCAGTGCCTTAAACTGGGGGCGTGGGACTACATCGTCAAGCCTGTGTACGACTACGGGGTGGTCGAGATGGCCATCATGCGGGCGCTCGAGAAGAAGCACCTGATCGAGGAGAACCGGCGGTACCGGGAGTACCTCGAGGAGGAGGTCATCAAGCGGTCGGACGAGCTGCTCAACAACACCGTGCGGATGGAGCAGGAGCGCGAGGAGATGCGGACGCAAGTCATGGCCGCGCAAAAGATGGAGATCGTTGGGCTATTAACGGGCGGGATCGCGCACGATTTCAACAACGTGCTTACGGCGCTCACCGGGTATGTGTCGCTTTTGCAGACGAGCATAGGCGAGACGAGCGGCCCCACGTCCGAGTACCTGACCAAGATCGCCGACATCGCCGGGCGTGGGCAGAAACTCACCGGGCGGCTCATGTCGTTCATACGCAAAAAGCGCGACGAGCTCACGGCGGTTGACATCCACAAGGCGCTGCGCGACGCGGAAACGCTTCTGCGGCCGAACTGCAAACAAATACACGTAAAGTTGGATTTGGGCGCACAGGACGTTCTGGTGCTCGGTGACGAGGCGCAGATCCAGAGCGCGTTCCTGAACCTTGGGCTCAACGCACGCGACGCGATGCCCGGCGGCGGCGACCTGACATTCAAAACCAGCAACGTCGAGAGGGACCTGGGCGAGGGGTACGGCCCCGGCAAGTTTATACGGATCGACGTGGTTGACACAGGCATTGGTATAGACGAAAGCATCGTGAAAAAGATCTTCGAGCCGCTCTTCACGACCAAGGCCCCCGGTGTGGGTACGGGGCTGGGTCTCTCCGGCGTCCTATACTGCGTCAAACGCTTCCACGGCCACATAGACCTTGAGAGCACGATCGGCAAGGGGACTACGTTCAAGATCTTCCTGCCGCTCTACAACCCCAACGCGACGCAGGAAGAGGCGGTGCCGCCGGTCTCCGACGAGGAGTGCGTGACCTTCGGCGACTCGCCCGACAGGTTCCTTGAATCGCTGGTTACGTACATGGGTGAGAGAAGGCCGGAGGCGCAATGAAAAAATGTCCTAATTGCGGCGCGGAGTGCGATGACGAAGCAAATTTTTGTACCGAATGCGAAGCGGACCTGCGGGAAAACGCCGGCGCTGTGCCCGAAGACGTCATAGAAGACACTGAGGCGCCAATAGCCGAAGATGCCCCCGCCGTAGCCCCCGCCGCGCCTCCGGCCAAAAAGGCCGCTCCTGCCGCAACTGCCGCGCCGGCCGCTCCTGCTCAAAAGACCGTAGCCGCAGCGGCGGCAACTCAGACTGGGCCGGTGTTCTTTTCCGGAAATAAGGCGCACGGCGGACTGTCAAACCAATCTCAGCCCAATCAGGCCGGCCAGTTCATCCCAAAACGGGCCGAATCCCACATTGTAAAGGCGCTGATATCAACTATCTGCTGCTGCCCGCCTTTCGGCATAGCTGCATTAATATTCGCCTCGCAGGTGGATGCGAAACTTAACGCCAACGACTGCGGGGGAGCCCTCGAAGCGAGCAAAAAAGCAACCTACTGGTCCAATCTGGCAATAGCGCTGGCCCTGCTGTTTATAACCGTCTCTCTCATCGCCGGAATGCTTCAAGACGGCGGAATGGCGGCGGAAACTTTACTCAACATGTACAAAGACAGGTAGCGCGCAGGCATGGGGCCGCCCTGCCTGTGGAACCTGCTGACCGGGACCTACTGCCCCGGGTGCGGGACGTGGCGTGCGCTAATCGCGCTCTCATGCGGGGATTTTGCCGCAGCGTTCATGTACAACCCGTTCCTGTTCCTGCTTGTCATACCGTTTTTTACCTACATGGGGGCGGTATACATAAGGCGGGCGGTAACTAAGAAGTGGACACCGTCTATATTCTCGTCCACGAAAGCGATTTGGCCTGCCGTCGCGGTCATAACGGTCGTGTGGATATTCAGGAACATTTTCCCGCTGGGGCTGGCGGAGTAGCCGCAGGCCGGATGACTGCGGGCAGCCGGGGGCGGCCGCCCCTACCGCTTTCGCCGCAATAATCCCCGTACCGAGTCTTTGAATTTTTGCAGCCCCAAAATCTCGTACAGTACAAATACCGTTATCAACGACGGGATTGACGCGGCGAAACAGACGGCTATAGCCTGGATCCTCCTGCTCCCGCTGACTTCGATACCGTCAAACACCCCCCGTATATAATAACAGATCAGCGCGCCAACTACCGACACCGCCACTATCTTCCCGAGCTTGACAACCTCCTGCTTCATAGCCTCGAACCCGCCGTACTTCTTCCCCCAAATGATGTAGAGCGTAAGGAACTGCACCGTCATAGCCACGCCTGACGCCAGCCCCAGCCCCTTCGCCCCCATCTGTTGGCTGAACAGGTAGTAAAGCGGAATGCTCAGAAGCGATACGGACGTGCTGACAATCATCGGCAGGAGCGTCTTCTGCAGCGCGTAGAACGGGCGCGCCGCCAGTATCGACACGGAGCTCGCGAACGCGCCGATCAGGTACATCGTCAAAATCGGCGCCGTCTCCCGCGTTGACTCCTGCGTAAACTGCCCATGCTCATACAATATTATGATGATCTGCGGCGCCAGCGCCATCATCACCCCCGTAAGCGGCAGCAGGTAGAGCGCGATCTTGTTGACCATGTCGTTAAGAAGCTCGCTCATCTTCCCGTACGCCTTCTCGGCAGCCAGCTTCGTCAGGTAGGGATAAAATGCGACCCCCGATGCCTGCCCGAAGACGCCGACCAGTATCATCATCGTCCGCAAAGCGTAGTTGGCGCTCGCGACCGCCCCGCTCTCGAGGAACGAGGCGAAGTAGCGGAAGAAAATCTCATTCGAAAAGGTCATGCCAAGCCCGGCGACGAGCGGGACCGTTATCTTTATATAATGTATAAACTCAGGGTCACCGGGCAAAAACCGGAACCTGTACTTCATCCCCGTCCTCAAAGCCCCCGGCAGCTGGACTAACACGTTCCCGGCAAACGCACCGCCCAGAACGCCCCAGGCGAACCCCTCCACCCCCATCCTCGGCCCGAGGAATATCCCCCCGGCAATTATTCCTAGATTATAGCATAAAGGCGACAGCGCGGGAAGAAAAAACTTTTGCCGCGCGTACTGCACCGCCATAAAGAACGCACCCCAGTAGAAGAACATCTGGGCGGGGAGAATGATCCGCGTCAGCCGCACGGAGAGGGCGAGCGTCTCCGGGTCCTGATTTTTGAACCCGGTGAGCGACAGTATCTGCGGCGCGAACAGCATCATCAGGGGCAAACACACGGCAAACGCAGCCGACCCCACCGTAATCAGGTTCGAAAAAGCCTTCCACGCACCCTCGTCGTCGTTGGCCGTAAGGTACTTCTGGAATATCGGGATAAAGGTGACGGACAGAAACCCGCCGGCTAGAAAGTGGTTCAAGAGCTCCGGGATCAGAAACGCCGCGACGTAAGCGTCCATCTCGCTGCCGGTGCCGCACATGTTCGCCAGAACCATCTCCCGGAACATCCCGGTAAGCCTCGACAAAAGGACTGAGGCCATCATAATTATGGCGGCGATGGTGATCGTGCGGTTCATGAGATAAAATTAACGCCCGGCAGGGGTAAAAAGCAAGAAAAGCGCCCCGGTTAACCGGGACGCCTTTTATTTATCAGCTCTTCTTTTTCTTCTTGCCAACCTTCTTTTTGGCAGGAGATGCCTTCTTTGCCGCCTTCTTGGCCGGTTTCGCGGCCTTTGCCTCGGCTTTCTTCGCAGCCCTCTTGGCCTTGTCCTTCAACGCGTTAATCACGCGGTAGGTCTGCGAAATCGAAAGGCCGAACTTCTTGGCGATCGCCGTTCCAGACATCCCGGCGCCGTAGGCCTGGATTATTGCGGCGTTCCTGCCGCTGTTGTCGGCAGCGGAGGACTCGATACCCAGCTTCTTGCGCAGCTGGTGGACAGCCTGGCGGGTAACCCCAAGGGCTTCCCCGATAGCGGCATCCGTCTTATGCTTCTTCTGCAGTTTGACGAACTGTACCTTTGACATCTTAGGCATAAACAATACTCTCCCCTCTTACTGATTGATGGTGGGCAATAACAGCATTTCATAGCGTCCTAATCTAATTATACTAAAATTTTTTCATAAATGCAATATTAAATTCGTATGCGGTGATTTATTTTCATATCATTATGTCTTTTGCCGAGTTACTTGAGCGGTACAACACATTCGACGCCGGCGCGTACTGCGCCTCCGTTACCCCGTTGCAGGCAGAGCGGGCAATCAAAAAGGGACGGCTTGACGAATTCGACTACCTCGCCCTCCTCTCCCCCGCTGCGGCCTCCCCACGCTGCCTCGAAATGATGGCGCAACGGGCACGCAACGCCACGCGAAACCACTTCGGGAACGTCATCTTCCTCTTTACGCCGCTTTACGTGTCGAATATATGCGATAATTTCTGCCCGTACTGTTCCTTCGCCCACCACAACAGGGTAAAACGGCGCCACCTGAGCGCCGCCGAGGTCAGGCGCGAAGCGCAGGCCATCGCCCAAACCGGGCTGCACCACATCCTTATGCTCACGGGGGAATCCCGCAAGGGCGCGTCCGTCCGGTACCTTAGGGAATGCGCCTCCGCACTCCGGGAGTTCTTCTCGTCAATCGCCATAGAGGTCTACCCGCTCGACGAGGGGGAATACGCCGAACTGACCGCCTCCGGGATCGACGGGCTGACCATCTACCAGGAAACCTACGACCGCGCCGTCTACGAATCGCTCCACATGGGCGGACCCAAGGCGAATTTTGAATACCGGCTCACCGCCCCCGAGCGCGCCTGCCGCGCCGGAATGCGGGCGGTAACCGTCGGCGCGCTCCTCGGGCTCGCGGATCCGCTCAAAGACGCCTGGCTCTCCGGCCTCCATGCCAAATACCTCTTAGACAAATTCCCGTCCGTCGAGATCTCCGCCTCGTTCCCCCGCCTGCGGCCCCAGGAGGGCGACTTCGAGCCCCCCTTCTCCGTAAACGACAGGACGTTCGTGCAGTACATGACGGCATTCAGGATATTCATGCCGAGCGCCGGGATCACCGTGTCAACCCGCGAATCGGCCCCATTCCGCGACGCCATCCTGCCGCTCGGGCCCACCAAAATGTCCGCCGGCGTCTGCACCGCCGTAGGGCAGGAGAGCGGGGATGCCACCGAATCGCAGTTCGAAATCGCCGACCACCGGTCGGTCAGCGAAATGCAAAGAGACCTGTTAAATAAAGGATTCCAGCCGGTAACTGTGGATTGGAATTATATTCTATGTAGGGAGACCGTTTCATCATGAAAAACGTACCAAAAGCAGTCGCGCCGTCGGCATCAACGGAAATCCGTACAAAACTGCCGTCAACCAACATCACAGCGGGTATGATCTCGGCGATACTCGCCCTCGCCGCCATCATACCCGCTCACGCCAACCCCGCCGACACCGCCGCGAACCCGAAGCTGCGCGTGGAGCGCGAGTTCCGCACGCTCGAAACAAACCTCAACCGCTACGTCCAGAACGACGTCCTGCGGGCGAACGACCTCGAGCAGATGAACCGGATGCTGCACCTCTTCATGGTGCAGAACCCGGCTGTGACGCGCATCCTGCGCGTCAACGCGGGCGGGCACAGCGTAAACGACGTCTCGGCAGGCTCGCAGCACTCCGCGCCGTCGCGCAACATCAGCGCGCAGAAGTGGTACCAGCACGTCTCGCAGACGCAGAAACCCTACTACAGCATGGACGCGAGCGCCGAAGGCGGCACAATCTCCCTATTCTACGCGTGGCCGCTCTTCACCGGTCCCCAAAAAAACATCTTATCAGGCGCGGTCACCGCCCTGATCGACTTCACCGCCCACACCGCGCTGATCGAAGACTTGCCGCCGTTCCAGATCGCACACAACGGCAAACCCTTCTACCAGCACGAATGGGACGAGTTCGACCACATCGAGGAACCGCTCTCCGTAAGGGGAACAAGCGGAATGACAATCCGCACTATGAAACCTATCCTCACACGCCTCGACCCTATCGCCCAGAAAACAACTCCGCCCATAGAAAACGCCGAAGGTGACTCAACCGAAGACCACGCGGCGGAAGAAAACGCAGCCGAATCGCCGGCACCGGCAGCTGAAAACAGTATCATACCAAAAGCCATTAAAGACTACTTCGGCGATAACCTCAAACTGATAGGCATGATCATGGCTGTAACGCTGATACTCGCCGCACTGCTCTTAGTGTGCTCGCTCATCATGAGCCACATAGACAAAAAGAAAAAAATGGCCGCGCTAATGGACGAACCCGCGCAGCCCATCACCCCCTCCGGACGCTTTGTATCCGCAAACTTTACGGATGCCTCCCCCCCGTTACCGCCATCACCTCCAATGCATCAGGAAGAGGAGTTCGCGGAGGAAGATACCATTGATACGGTGCCGGAAGAACCGGAAGTACCGGAAGGGGCGGTAGAGACGGTAAGGCCGGTGAGGCCGTTAATGTCGATGGCGCGGTCGATGGCGATGTCCGCATCAACGCAAATACCGGAACCGGGGCCGGAACCGGAGCCGCCAACCCTTGAGCCAATGCCGCAACCCGCGCCTGTGCCGGAACCGTTGCCCGCGCCAATGTCAATGGAAGAGCAAATGCGGCTGCAAGCCGAAATAAAAGCCGAACAGGTCGCCGAGGCCGAAGCTGCCGCCGCGGCAGGGGCGGATAACGCACGGTGGAGCGGCAGGCGCGACACCGATAAGGAGCAGCAAACGATCATTGCCAATATGCTGAAGCTGATCCGGGAAGATTTTATTATTATGGATAAAAAGATACAGATACTGTCGCAGAGGATTACGGAGATTGAAGACTTTATAGCCAGACAATAATAAAATCAAAATCAAAATCAAAGGCGAAGGGGGGAAGTCTCCCCCTCGCTCCAAAGAAAATGGGTTAATGGCGAAAAGATGCCATTAACCCATTTTCTTTTCCGCTGCCCCCTCTGCGGGGACACCCCGCAACGCCCCGATATTATAGCCCCCCTCTTTTCAATGTTCTCCCCCGTAAAGAGGGGGAGAACACTTTTTTAAACCGGTACGTCAAAAGCAACGTCAAAACATAGCACAACCGGTACGTCAAAAGCTACAATCAAAAATCGCTATCTATGATGGCTGTGCCGCGACGGCAGAGTTCGCGGGCGTAGTCGGTCCATACGCCTTGTCCCCAGTAACGGAAACAGCTTGTTTGGGAGACGAGCAGGTGATACAGCGCGTTGCGGTATTTGTGGTCGCTGTGCTCTACTTTTGACGTCAGGACTTTTTGGGCGAACTTGGCGCTTAGCTGGTTCATGGGGTCTAAGACGTTTTGGTAGCCCTTTACCCATGAGAGGTCGTTGGTCCAGCTGCCGCCGTCCATGTTGAAGCGGTTGTCCTCTTTTTTCAGCTCCTCTATTACCTTCGCGAGGTCAGCCGTCTTGCCGGCCATCTTGTCCCAGATCTTCTTCTGCTGTATCGGCTGGATCACCGGGAAATCCTTCTCCGTGATGCCCATCGCCTCGAGATGCTCAAGGTACTCGGTTACGTTCATCATCGGGGTGTCGGTGCCGGTGGCCTCCCTGGCTACCTGGTTGAACATCGGGGGGAACTCGTTCATCATCACGCCGCCGTTCTCGCCGTCGGCGATTTGGGCCACAAGCGCCGGGACATCCTTACCGGCGAGTTTTACGCGCGACATGCTCTTTGCTTCGTAGTACGGCTGCATCTGCGCAACAAGTTTTGTGTCGCTGCCCTGGGTCTTGATGATGGCGGTGATCGATACCTCTTCGCCCTTTGAATTTTTGCAGACGAGGCGGTTGGGGACGTACTTCTGGTCGGGGCCGTGGCCGTTTTCGGGGCGCTCTACCGTATGCTCCTGCACGAGGACCCAGGTAAACCCGCAATCCTTGAGCGTCTTGACAAATTCGTAGGCGGTATCGGGGTGGTTCGGCAGCGCCATTTCAGACGGCGAGAACCCGCGCACGCGCTTGAGCGCGTCAATCCCGAAAATCGCCGCAAAATTGCTCTGCCACGCTTTAACGTGGAGACGGTAGTCCTGCACAGGGGTAGACGGCGCGACCGCGTGCCCCCACGGGCAGCCGAGCCACTCGACCGTATGCCAGCGGTTAGGGTCGCAGGTAACGCCCTTGAGCGCGTCGAAGACATCGTTCAGGCCCATCTTGCGAAGCCCGTAGAGAAGCTCGCCGGAGTATTCCAGCATAACGCGCGGCTCTTTCCCCTCGTTTAAAAGCTGCGGAATAAACTCGCCGATGCGCTTGTAGCACCAGTGGAACACCGAGGCGTTGTGGTTGTCGCCCACGCCTTGATTGTCCATCATGTGCTTGAGGTTGCTGATGATGTCGGCCGTCTGCAGGTCGTTGCCGCCGGCCGGGATCAATGGCTGGTGCATGTGCAGGGCGACCGCCGTCGCGCTCTTTATGCCGCCGAAGTTGATTTTGCCTTTCTCGGCGGGAGAGAGGACGTTTTTGCTGCGGGATTTGACGGCATCCTCTACCTCTTTGAAAGAGGAGATGTTGGGGAGGCCGTCGTCGAGAATTTCTGGTGACATTTTGTGAGTCCTTTCGGTTATTTATGTCTGATTAAATCGTAAATGTTCATGTAATGCGTTCCCGGATGGTTCCAGGAATAATCCGCATGCATGCCGTTTATCATCAGGCGGCGGAACTCTTCCGGGTAGTCGTAATACAGGCCGATCGCGCGGTTCATGGCGGATTCCAAGCCCGAGTTGTTCAAGTCGTTGAACGTGAAGCCGTTGCGGGCGCTCATGTCTATGTGCGCGTAGTCCTTGTCGAAGACAGTGTCGGCCAGGCCCCCTACCGAACGGACGATGGGAACCGTGCCGTAGCGCAGGGCGATGAGCTGCGTCAGGCCGCACGGCTCAAAGGCGCTCGGGACTACTACCATGTCGGAACCCGAATAGATCAGGTGCGACAGCTCCTCGTTGAACCCTAACTCTATATGGCAATCAACGCTCTGCCCCAACTGATTCCTGAGATGCGCGAATTGGTTGAAGGTCGCATTGTTTGACGGCGACCCTAACAATACAAACTGCGCCCCGCGGGACAGGGCGTAGTGGGCGGCGTGGCAGATGAGGCCGAGCCCCTTCTGTTCGTCGAGCCTGCCTATGTAGGAGATTATGGGCTTGTTGCTCTTGTAGAGCCAGAACCGGTCGCGCAGGGCGTCCTTGTTTTTGTACTTCTCGTCGATATTGTCAATCCCGTACCGCGCGACTAAATAACTGTCGATCTCGGGGTTCCACGTATTGTAATCTACCCCGTTCAGCACCCCGCCGAACTTGCCCTGATGGGTGTGCAGCGTGCCGCCGAGGCCGTGGCCCTGGCCGGTGTAGCGGGCCTCCCAGGCATGCTTGGGCGATACGGTCGTCACGAAGTTGGAGTAGACTATGCCCCCCTTCATGCAGTTGAGTACCGAGGCGTTGCAGTCGTCCCGCAGCTGAGTCGGGCTGAAATAGTAGTCCGGGCGGCCCAGGCCGGTAGCGGCCAGAATATCGTGGCCGAAGATGCCCTGGTGTTTAAAGTTGTGGATCGTGTAGCAGACGCGCTGCCTCCACATCCCGTGGTGCTGGTAGATCTCGGCGAGCATTACCGGCAAAAGGCCCGTCTGCCAGTCGTGGCAGTGGATAATATCGGGCTGCTTGCCGCTCTTCTGGAGGAACTCAAGCGCGGCCTTGCAGAAGAAGGCGTAGCGCATCACGTCGTCGTTACAGCCGTAGAAAGTGTTGCGGTTGAAGTAGTTGTCGTTTGAGTGCGGTTCTATGAAGAAGCACTTGCGCCCGTGGACAAACCCGAACCAGACCGAGCAGTGGATCGCCCCGCCGAACCAGGGGACCCAAAGGTCGTTGAAGCTCAGGGTGAGGCCCCAGATCTGGTCGTAGCGCATGCAGTCGTACTTAGGGATGATGATCTCGACATCGTTACCCCTTATGGAGTGCTCCCAGGAGAGGCCGAAGATGACGTCGGCGAGGCCGCCGACCTTTGCGACAGGGGCGCACTCGGACGCCACGTGGACTATGTACATGCAACCACCCTTCCCCAAAAATATAAGGTTATATCCATTATAGATAATAAAAATACATTACCGCCACCGGAAATAATGTATATTTCGTTTAAGATACGGATTTTTATTTTTGGGGAGAGGCTGCGGCATGGCACTACCAGAAGTCATAAAGACGGCAATGGAGCACATCCAGCACATAGCCAAGGCGGAGACGATCTTCGGCGAGCCTGTGACCGTGGGCGGCGTCACTATCATCCCCGTCTCCAAGGTCTCCATCGGCTTCGCGGCAGGCGGGGCGGGCAAGGACGAAAAGAGTACCTCCGGGGCCGGCGCCGGAGGCGGCGTCAACGTCGTACCCGTAGCCCTGATCTCCATAACTAACGGCGAAATCAAGATACACTCGCTCGATAACGGCGAAATCGACATCGGCACCCTCCTCGCCAAAACGCCGGAAGCGCTCAAAAAGCTCTCAAAATACCTGAAAAAGAGGTTCGGGGGAGACGGAGACGGAGATGTGAAGGATGACAAAGACGACAGCCAAAAGCCTGAACCATGATTCACCTGATTAAGGGATTTCCTTGATTAAAAGTCAAAAAATTGTAACTCTTTGGGATATTAATTATGTTTGATACAGACGATCCCCGCAACATTTGGGTCTCGGCCGATGCCGCTGACGACGGTCTCGGCACGCACGAGTCTCCGTTCTCCGAGGTCTCATCCGCCCTAAAAAAGGCCGCCCCGGGCCAAACGGTCATCCTGATGCCCGGTAACTACGGCGGCGACCTGACCATCGACACCTCCGGCGAGGAGAAGGCACCCGTCTACATCACCGCACAGGCCCCAGGGGAGGCCGTTGTAGACAGGGGATGCTGGTATTTCTACGACGCCTCCGACCTCGTCGTCTCCGGCCTCACTTTCAAAAACGCCCGCCACGGCGCCGTCTCCGTAATGGGCAAGTGCCTTAGGAACCGGTTCCACGGCATCAAATTCATAGACTGCGGGACAGACAGCGGCAAGGCGTCGTGCACATTCTATTTCGGCGGCGCGGGGGGGCGGTTCAATATTGTCGAAGATTGCGAGTTCTCGCGGGCCGGCATCGCCAATAAAGATAATGTCTCAACCGAAAACACCGCTGTGGGCCTGATGATCTCCGACGGCGGGGAAAACGCCCCGCTGACCAACCACATCATCCGAAACAATAAATTCTGCGGCTACGACCGGGCAATCATAGCCGGGTCAGACAGCGGCGCGGAGTTCGAAAGCGGCCACTGCGTAGACCTGAACAGGATAAGCGGGTGCGCCGGAGAGGGGATCGTCATAAAGTGCGCCGACGTGCAGGCGCGGGGCAACGAAATCCGGGACTGCGGCGGAACAGCCATCGTCCTCGACGGCGGGGAAGGGTCGGAGGTGGAAGGTAATCTGATCTCAGGATGCGGGGGAGGAATAATGGCCGGCGGGATCAGCCACACTATTACAGGGAACCATATCACAAAATGAAAATCTTCATTACAGGCGGTACCGGAAATATCGGGCAATACGTAACGCTGGCTGCGGTTGACGGCGGACACGAGGCTGTCGTGCTTACGCGGTCGCCGGAGAAATATCCGTCAATGGCCAAGAAGGCAGAGCTTGTAAAAGGCGTCATCACAAATTATGAATTGATGGCCGAATGTATCAAAGGGTGCGATGCCGTGATGCACATCGCCCTGGGATGGGGGGACGAGCCGGTATCAATGCTGACAAGCGATACGGCGGCTACCGTCAAACTGCTCGAAATGTCTGAAAAAGCGGGCGTAAAAAAGTTCATCTACACCAGCAGCACCGCCGCAATGGGGCTCATGCGGCCCGTTATGGAAGAGTCTATGGCAAACATCCCCACCGATCTCTACGGCAGCACGAAAGCGGCGTCGGAGGCATACGTTTTAGGCTTCAGAAAATACTACGGCAACGGCGGCGAAGTGTCTATGAAAAGGAACATAATCCGCCCGGGGTACACATTCTCCACGCCGCCGTGGGAAGACGGCGTAACGCAGCCGGATTCGAGGTTTCGGGACATCGCCGATGCAATCGTCAACGATGAGCCGGTAGTATTGACAAAACACGACGGCACGCAGTTCATATCCGCACAAGATATAGCTCAACTGTATATCCGGCTGATAGAGAGCGATAAAAATGAAGAGGTCTACCTCGCCCTCGCCAATATGTTCACAAGCTGGGAGAGGATTGCCATGGCCGCCCTCGACGAATACCCATCCTCAAAATCCGAAATCGCCCTCAATGATTTAGGCTGGAGCGAGCAGCCGATGATGTTTGACATAAGGAAGATGCAGAGGGACTTCGGGCTGTCGTTCGACTGCCAAAAACATCTGCACGAACACATAAAATGGAATCTGGCCGAGGCAATCAAACGAAAATCAACGCAGACAAAATACAGCCGCTGACTCCATGTGGTGCGTGTTGGGGTACAAATCGAACACCGCCCACCGCGTCAGCTCATACCCCCCGTCAACCAGCGCCGCGGCATCCCGGGCAAATGTTGAGGGGTTGCACGATACATACAGTATCTTCCCCGGAGCCGTATCCACAAGCCACTTGCGGACGGATTTGACAAGGCCGGGGCGCGGAGGATCAACAATTATACAATCCGGGCGCTTGGACTTTATCAATTTATCAAGATAAGCCCCCTTCTCCACATCCGCCAATACAGCCTTGAGATGATCTTTCCCGTTATGCTTAAAATTCCTCTCCGCAGCAAGCACCTGCGCCTTGACGTTTTCCACAAGCGCGACCGTCCCAAAATCATCCGCCAGCATCAATGAAAAAAATCCGATCCCCCCGTAAAGATCCAAACAGTAATCCCCCCCAACATGCCCATGCGCCCACCGCCCCAAAGCCTCAAGCAAAAAGCGGTTCGACTGAAAAAAACTCCCCCCGCCGGCCAAAAACCTCACATCCCCCACAACGATCTCCGTATTCGCGTTCGTCAACCCGCCAATGCAGGGGCTGCTCGCCGCCCTCTCCCCCATCAGCACCCGCAAATCCTTAACATCCTTCAATACGGTATTAATGATTTTACCCGAATTGAGCCGCGAGAGCATCTCATTAATCCCGTCAACCAGTAACGGGCATCTGTCAACCCTCACGACATCATTAGTTTTCCTCTTAAAAAATCCGGCGCGTCTGTTTTGGGGGTCAATTTTTAGCTGCGCCCGCATGCGGTACCCGAATTCATCCGCGGTAATGACCTCAACATCATCCAACCGCTCAAACTTCCCGATCCTGTCTACGCAATCTAAAAATATCTCTCTCTTGCAGCGGACCTGTTCGTCATACGCGATATGTATCCAGTCGCACCCGCCGCACTCACCGGCGTATTGACACGGGGGAACGCGCCTGTGCGGGGATTTTTCAACGATATCAACAACCCGGCCAACGCGCGTCCCGCCCTTAGCCCCGTCGTCTACGTACTCAACAAGCTCCCCCGAAACAGTACCGGGGATAAGCACCACCCCGTCGCCGCCACGGCCTAACCCGTACCCGCCGAAAACCAGCTTGTCGATCCGTACGGTACTCATACATAGTATCCTTTTGCCTGAACCTTGATTCGCCTGATTAAAGTTCAGACACCATCTCAATAGCTCCAATGGGCATACGTTTTTCCGGCCGCGCCCGCTTTTCGGCCAGAGCGGCGGCTCTTGCCACCTCCGGCGGCAGGCGTACGCCTGTTTTTTTCATCAGCCCGGTATCCGGCGGCACGGGCGGGCTGTATTCCGGGTCTAACATTTTCACGCCGCAGTATATGTCCCTGAGTTCCTCACGGACGAAGTCGTTGCATATTTGGTTGCCGGAGCAGTGTACTGCAGCCCACAGAATCGCAACGGAGTCCATTTCGCTGTATATTTCTTCGGGGACCCCGTCCGGCTCCAGGCCGGTTTTGTGGTAGCGGCCCGTACGTTCGGTGAGGCCGCTTATCTCCATGTGCGTTATACTGAGCGTCTTGCGGCCCGGCCGCGAGATCACGACCTGGCCGATGGCCTTGCCGTAGCTTTTGGAGCCTATGAGGTACGCGCCGGCTTTATCTTTGAGCGCAGCCGCCATTATTTCCGACGCGCTGGCGCTCCAGCCGTTAATCAGAACCGCGATATTCTTGTTTTGCAGCCTGGGGCGCGCGTTGTCGCTGCGCGGCCTCTCGTCTGTTGTGTACCCGCGGAGATTATCGCTGTTGTAGGTTCTGCGGTGATACTGTATGTACTCGGTGCCGTACGGCAAAAATTCGCTTGTCATCCTGTGCGCCGCGCTTAGGTACCCGCCGCCGTTGTCGCGGAGGTCAATGACTAAGTTGTCGAACTCCTCCATGTAGCCGGTAAACGCCTGAAACGAGGAGAGGCTCTCATCCGAGAAATCGGGGACGTAGACGTAGAGCGTGTTCCGCGAGATCGTTATTGGCGTATCGATGTACTCGCCGGGGGGGATTACGCCGCCGCCGGGGCGGTCGTCCATGTACTCGGTGTAGCGCCCGCCGTAAAGGCTGTCGCTTATCATATCGAACATGTCGTACGGCGACAGGCTGCCGGGCGACGCGGGGACGCGGCCCTGGTAGATGCTGTAGACGCTAAGCCACTGCCACACGCTATGCCGCTCCTCAACGGCCAGGGCATCGTCGTCATCGTAAACGTCGTAGAAACAAGACAATAACAGCGTTGCGGCCCCCGCCAATATTAAAACAAACGGGTATTTCATAATAAACCCTCCTTATATGATTTTTCCGCGGCGCCCCGCACGGCCCCGATACGGCCGGCGTAGTCGCCGCTGTTAAATACGTAGTTCCCGGCCACCAGCACGTTGGCCCCGGCAGCCGCGCAGACCGCGGCCGTCTCGGCGTTCACCCCGCCGTCCACCTCAATATCAATATCGAGCCCCCGCTCAAGAGCCGCTTTTCTGACCGCCCGCACCTTCTCCATGACCTCCGGCATGAACTTCTGCCCGCCGAAGCCGGCGTAGACCGACATTATCAGAACCTGGTCCGCCCTGTCGAGCGCGTCCATAAATAGGCTGACCGGCTTGTCGGGGTTGACGGCGACGCCGGGGCGCACCCCGGCGGCCCGGATGCCGTCCAAAAGTTCCCGAACCTCGCCAATCCCCCCCGCCGCCTCGGCGTGGAATACCAGTATATCCGCCCCCGCGCCGCAGAAAGCCGGGGCGTATTTGGCCGGGTCGGAGATCATCAGGTGAACGTCTAAGGGTATGGAAACACACTTCTTAACAGCCTCTACCACGAGCGGCCCGAAGGTCAGGTTGGGAACGAAATGGCCGTCCATGACGTCGCAGTGGATGAGGTCGGCGCCGGCGTCCTCCGCCGCCTTGACCTCCCGCTCAAGGGCCCGGAAGTCGGCCGATAGGATCGATGGGGATACTAAGATTTTCTTCATAATACAAATATAATATGCGGACGCGGCGCAATGCTATATATGGGGCCGAAAGTTGGGAGACGGGACAAAAAATTTTTTTTTAGATTTTTGCGCCGGAATGTGGTATAATATATATTAGAGATTAGAGACTTTACTTTTTTGACTTGAGAGGGGGGCCTATTATGGCAACAGCACGTCGTTTTGCGGGTATCGGAACCGCGTTTTTGTTCACTTTCGCCCTGGTTGCGGCCACATTCGGACCGGTGAACGCCCAAACCGACGGGACCATGCAGTACTGCGAGGTCCAGTTCACGGGGTGTCCTCAGGATTACGACGAGAAAGAGCTGGTAGTTCCGCTCGAGGTCGTGGCGCTCTCCACGCGGATACAGGCGTGCGGGATCTCCGCCGAAGTCCCCAGCGATGCCGGCGACCCCCCGGCGATCATGTTCGTGATCGACCATTCGGGGAGCATGAGAAGCGGCAACAACAGCGGCAACGACCCCAACGGCAACCGCTTCAGGGTTACGAGAGCGCTTGTCGATACTATCTATAAGGCTGCTCCCAAAGCGCAGGTCGGGGTAGCGATCTTTGCCGCCGGGCTTGTCCATCAGACAAGCTGGGACCAGAACCTCATACCGTTCGCTCCGTCGCCCTCCGACGGCGCCTACCTGCCTCTCAGGGCGCTCGACGCGCCGGCCCAGGCCGGCGGCTACGCATCCGGCTCCGGCGCTACATGGTATGATGTAGTCACGGGCATGTTCAACGTACCGGCGGCCGTAAATACCCGCTCGACGCTGCTCAACGGGGACCGCCAGACGGTTGCCGAGCAGTCGAACACCAACATAACGATTGCGTTTGAAGCGGCGCTTCAGGAATTCCAGAAGATCAACGCGGCCAACGGCATTGTCCGTAAAAATCAGTACATAATCTTCCTCTCCGACGGCGAGCCGCAGGTGCCGAACAACAGTTCCTGGAACTCCAAGCTAAACCATTTCCGCGACAGTACGGCGAACACGCCTACCACGTACACGGTTTTCCTGACCAACAACAATTCGAACCCTCCGGTCCAGTTGAACACAATGACCACCAATATCCAGAATAACGGGTATTCCGAGTCTAACCCCAACAGCGCCATTTGGGCGATAAGTGCCGACTACTCCGGCCTGCTCACCCTTATGATGGAGAACATCGTCTCGCAGATAGTCAATAAGGCAGAGGGCAACGCCAAGAACATCACAATCTCAAGCGCGGGCGTACGGGACTCTACCGGCGCTATGACCGGCGGTGAATTTACCTTCAGCAGGCGGCTGCCTATCGACACGCTGGAAACCACGCCCGTTACCATGGGTGTGCGCTACGACGTAAAAATTGACTCTATCTTCACAAATCAGGCTACGGGACAGCCGGACACGCTATCGCGTATCGCGCGCGACTCCCTCTTCACGTATAACGTCTCAATACGCCGCACCGCCAGCCCCGGCACGAACTGGAAGGAAACGCAGGGGCTCTCTACCAGCTGCGGCACCAAACCTACATTGAGCCTGCTCTTCCGCGCCGATACGCTCTCATCCACCGTAAACGGCGGCACCGTGCGTCAGGAGGCCAAGGGCAATATGGACACGCTCACGGTTGTCTTCAACAACTCCGGCGGATTGTTCGACTACAAAACCGTCATAGTGGAGGTGAAGAACACCGACGGCACCATCACCGACCTTGAGAACCTGACGATGACCAAGAACGGTGACATCTGGATCATCCGTTTCCAGAGGGTAGACGCCACCGTAGCCGGCGTGGCGAACCCCGGCGACAGGCGCCTGCAGCACGCCGCGCAGGACAGCATCGTGGTGGTTTTCCGCAACCCGGACATCCCGCTCGACACGCTGCGCATCGCCGTACCGTACATCTCCACCACTATGGCGTTCTACGGCAGCGACGGCAACCCGAGCGGCAAGACGCAGCTCCCCGACGAGATTACGATAAAGGCCGGCGACGTGCAGGACATCTTCGCCAAGTTCTTTGACGCCGACGGCCACTGGGACCAGGCAATGGAGAACGACCCGAAAAAGATCACCTGGGATGTAAGCGGGGCGGCCAATGCCACCCTTACGGGCGAGGGGCACCACGGAGTGTTCCGGAGCGAGACTGTCGGCCTGTACTCGGTGACGGCGACCTACAAAGACGGCCCGCTGGTGATCACCCGCACTATCCATATAAAAGTGGAACCCGGTCCTCCCGAGTATCTGGAGGTAATCAGAGACACCACGAAGATTGCGGCCAAGGCCGACACCACCAAGCTGAAGCAGAACACGGAGTTTGAGTTCGACGACAAGGCGGTTGACCGCGTGATCTTCTACGTGCTTGAGCGCGACAAGTACGGCAACCTGATCGGCTACAGCGTGGGCGCTGTGTGGACGAGCAACAACCAGACGATTGAGGCCAACGGGCGCGGCGACGGCAGTTCGGCGGAGGTCATCAGGCGCGGCAGTTCGTTCGCCGACGGCTTGCAGGTGATAGTGCGCAATAAGGACGGCTTGGAGGCCAAGATCGACATCCGGGTCGTGGGCGACGGCGCGGTGGCGATAGGCCCGAACCCGTTCGTCCCCGGCAAGAACGATGTGGCGGCCAGGCTCCAGGCGCTGGACCAGCAGAACGGCAGCAAGACGTACGACTACTATAAGGATATTATAGAGAGGACCGGCACGCACGGCCCGGGCAACAGTAAGGGCAGCAGGACCGGCGTGCTCATCGCGGCGACGTCGCAGAGAAGCATACAGGTCTCGGGCAACGGCACCCCGGCGGCCACCGTCATGATCTACGACGCGGTGGGCAACGTGGTCTACCGGAGCAAGCCGGGCGACATTACGCTTGCCGAAGACAAAGTCACCTTCGGCTTCATTTGGGACGGCAAGAACAACTCCGGCAGGACCGTGGGGCCGGGCACCTACCTCGTGAAGATGGTGGGGACGCAGACCAACGGCCTGAAGTTCTCGGAATCGCGCAAGATCGGCGTCACCGTTGAGGGCAAGACCAGATAGTTAAATGCGAGGGCGGGCTTTTAAGCCCGCCCTTTTTTATAATTCAGGCGTCAGGGAATCCCGTGTAAACCGGGAGCGGACACGCCACTGTAAATCCCGATTCCGTTTGTTCACGCGGAATCATAAGCGGCCAAAATCAAGCCACTGTCCCGTAATCAATACTTGAGGGATGGGAAGGCCGGTCGTTTGGGAAAGCCAGGAGACCTGCCTGAATTAGCTCTTAACTGCGATCCTCGTGGATGGGTCGGAGAGGTTTTTCTTGTGCGTGCATCAACATCATTGTCGCCGTCCGGCGTTGCGGGCGGCCGGGGGCGAACACCCCTGCATATCGTATTGCCGGTAATTCTGATGATGGCATTTGCCGCATCATCGGATAATACCGCCGGCGATGAGGTTATCATCATTGACGACGAAGACGACGAGACCGTGCTTGTCGTCCGCCACCGCGCCGCCGCACCCCTCTCCCCGTCGTCCCGAACAATCAGGGCCGAGGAGTTTCAGGGGAAATTTTCCGGTCTGGCATCCGTCCTCGAAACCGTCTCCGGCATAAGCGTCCGCTCGGCGGGCGGGCACGGGCAGTACGCCGAGAGCGCGATACGGGGGGCATCGGCACAGGGCATACGCATATACCTCGACGGCGTACTGCTGAACAGCGCATCCGGCGGGGCCGTTGACCTGAGCAAGATCCCGCTCGGCAGGATCAGGGTAATACGCGTTACCAAAAGCACATCCGGGTTAAGGCAGATGGGCTCGGGGATGGGCGGGATGGTGGAGCTGTTTACGGATGTTGAAAAGGGGATGATCTCCGCAAACCTCGAAGCCGGCAGTTTCGGGTATGTCAAAAGCGGTATGATCATCAAATCCGGCGGCGACAAACCCGTCCGGCACCAGTTTAACGCAGACGCTTCGTCATCCAACAACGACTACCCCTACACACACGACAACGGGACAACGATCCCGACGCTGCGGGACCCCGACCCAACGTGGGACGACACGCTGATGCGGAAGAAGAATAATCAATACAGTTCCGCAGATGCCGCCTACAGTTTATCGATAGACATAGGCGATAACCACAAAATCACACAGCAGCTGCGCGCCGGCGCGTTCCATCAGGGCCTCTTTGTCTACCACTATAAGAACGGCCAAAGCGGATCGACAAACGGGCGCAATGTCACTTACAGCGCCGATTATCATGGCATCATCACCAATAAATTGACAATAGGCGGTTCCGCGAGCGGCACCTGCCGGTACAGCAGCATCATAGACCCGGATGGCCATTTTTATCTGGGCATGGCCGGAAGGGAACTCGAATCGGCAGGCGGCGCGGCGGACTTTATCATCGATGCAAAATACTCGCTAACGGGCAATTTTTATCTGGCGGCGCTGGCCGGTACGCGCCTTGAACATCACTCCCAAAGCAACAAGGCGCTGCCGGATGACAAGCCGGAGATGAATAGGGCCGAATACCGGGCCGGCGCGGAGGCGGGGTTGGAAACGGGGCTTGTCAAAACCGCCCTGCGCGCCGCCTATAAACATGAAGTTGATACATCGACAGCCGGGCTGGGCTACTGGTCATCCGAAGGGAACCGCCGCACACTCTCCTACCCCGTAGCGGAGGCCGTGGCCAGCGTCAATCTCAACCCTGTAACATTACAGCTGTCCGCGGCTGCGTCAAAGCGCAGCCCCACGTTCTTCGAGAAATTCGGCTGGGGGTCCGGCTTCATCTCCACCCCCGGGCTGAAAGAGGAGACGAGGACGGAGGCTGATTTCGGAGCGGTCATTGACATGGGTGAATACACGGCGTCGGTGTCAGTCTTCGCGGGGGAAATCGGCGATAAGATCAAAACCATACCCCGGGGCGGCGGATTTGTGAAGGTGATGAACTTCGCGGATACCAGATTTTACGGGGCGGAACTTGATATCAACGCAAAGCTATTACGGGTATTGACGGCGGAAATCAGCACATCCTACCTGAAAAGCACAATTATTGATGCCGCGGATCCGTCGTGGGTCAACAGAATAGAGCCGTTCGTCCCGGAACTCTCCGGCTACATCAAGACAGAAATAGACATTAAACGCCTGAACATCGGCCACGGGGTAAAGTACGAGGGCGATTGCTACCTCGGCATTGACAACAGGGCAAAACGCCCGTCCCAAACAGAGTTAAGCGCGTGGGCGGCATACAAAATCGCCGATTATATGACCATACGTTACCGTGCGGAAAATTATCTCAACACGGCCAATTTTGATTTTTTGGATAACCCAAAGCCGAGAAGGGTACATATCGTATCCGCGGCGTTAACATTTTAAAAAAGGAGTTGTTTTATGTGCAGGATCAGTATCTGTACCATAGTTGCCGGGCTGGTGTTTATGTTTATGATGTCTTGTTCGGACAATTCAAACCCGGCGGTCAACCCGCAGGGCGGTACCCCTTTATTAGCGGTTATCACGATCGCCAGCGACTATTCGGCGGGAAATTTTGACATCGTGCTCTCCGACAGTTCCGTAAGCCCGAACCTCATCGACGGGCTGCACACCGACCTCGCGGTGCGGGCGTTCGGCAGCGGCGTCTACATAATAGAGAGGCTCGGCAGGGACAACATCATAAAGTACGACACAAAGCAAATGAAGATCGCCTACCAGCAAAACCTCGGGGCCGGGTTGAACCTGCACGACATCGCGGTAGTTTCGGAGGCGAAGGCGTACGTCAGCGCGTATGAGGACAATAACCTGATAATCTTCAACCCGTCGGCGGGGGCGAAAACGTCAACTGTCGATATGTCGCGCTTCGTTGCGTACGCGGGGACCGACAGCGCGGAGGCAGTACCTTACGTAAGCTCTCTCGCGCTCTACGGCAGCTACCTCTACGCGGCGTGCCAGCGGCTCAAAATCGCCGAGGGCGCCTGGGGCCCGGCACCGGAACCGGGGGACACGAGCGTCATTGCCGTCATAGACACGAGAAGCGACGAGATCACGGGCCAGGTCAAACTGAACAAGAAGAACCCGGCGTCTATAGCCGTATTCGGCAACAGGATGATCGTGGCATCGACCGGAAGCTGGTTTGACATAACGAGCGGCGGGGTGGAGACAATCGACCTGTCGTCGAACGTCAACCTTGGTGTAATCGCCGAGGGCGCGGCGCTGGGCGGGAGCGTTTCGGGCGCGGCCTTCGTGTCGGCGAACACGGCGTACATCAGCGTGATGCGGGACGACTGGACGACGGGGATCGTGCAATTCAACCCGGTTACCGGGACAATCGGGGCCGCCGTCGCCGGTATCGAAGACGGATCCGGCGGGATGGCGTTTGACGGGGATAAGTTGTACGTGGGCGACCGGGGCTTCGCGTCGGCGGGGGTAGCGGTAGTCAACCCGTCTACCGGCACGGTAGAGCGGCTGATCCCGACCTCCATGCCGCCGGCGGGGCTGGCGGTAACCGGTAAATGATAATTTATTGGTGTATTGATGATTGTAATGTTTCGCGAAATTACACGCACGATTTTGTAGGGGCGATCGCCCTCGATCGCCCGTGCCGGAATTGCGGTATTGCGTTTAATTCAACGTATACCGCAATCCCGGTATCCCATTGTCTGAACCATGATTTGCCTGATTAAAGGATTAACA
>WQRV01000020.1 GCA_009786575.1 Chitinispirillia bacterium
GGGCCAGCCGCGCCGGAGGCCTCACGGTTGTCGTGTAGCCTCCGGCGCGGCTGGCCCGGTACAGGCGCAATGCCTAAGCGTTGAATCATAAGGAGAATTATATGAGCTGGAAGAAAAAAGTAACGTGGGAAAAGAAGGACGTAGTCAAGTACTACGTAGACTCCGCCTGGGCGTTTGAGAGGTTCTGGGGCCCCGATATGCACTACGGCTACTGGGAGAAGGGGGTCAGGCACCAGAGGTGCGCGTCGCGCCGGATGAACATGAAGCTCGTAGAGCGGATAAACATCACTAAAGACGACTACGTGTTGGACGCCGGCTGCGGGATAGGCGGAAACGCGGTGTGGCTCGCCAAGAAGTACGGGTGCAAAGTCGTGGGGGTAACGATCGTCCCCGAGCAGATAAATACGGCCACGCGCCGCGCGAAAGAGGCGGGGGTCGGCCATCTGTGCGAATTTTTGCTCATGGACTACATGAACCTGCAATTCCCGGACGGGACTTTTACTGTGGTAATGGGGCTTGAGAGCATCTGCTACTCCAACCCCAAGAGCGATTTCATTAAGGGGGTCTACCGGGTGCTCAAACCGGGCGGGCGCTTCGGCATGGCCGACGGGTTCGCCGCAAAAGAGGCCTACGTGGGCAATGAAAAACGGCTCATGGGGCGGTGGATGGACGGCTGGAAACTAAATAACTTGGAGACGATGGCCCGCTGGAAGGCGAACGCTGAGTCCGCCGGGTTCAAGCAGGCGGACTACATAGACATCACCAAAAACGTGCTGCCCACCTCCAAAATTATGCTCGCCTGGTCGCTTTTTTCGATCCACTGGCACATTTTGGACAAGATTTTCGAGATCAGGGACTACCCAAACGATGCCCTGTGGTACCAGTACTGGGCAATTAAGAAGAAATTGGCGGTGTATGGGATTTTTTGGGCGGTGAAGTAAGGCGGGCCACTCCAAACTATCTTTTTTTACATTACTATTGCGTTTGCGCCGCACGGTGATTTATATTTGTATTTGCGCCGGGATAGCTCAGTTGGTAGAGCAATTGATTCGTAATCAATAGGTCGGCAGTTCGAGTCTGCTTCCCGGCTTTCCTCTGACCGCCACGATATATTGAATATCGTACAAACTGGACGTGAAAATGTCGAAATTTAACGGTAAAGCCCTTCTGCCCACAGATTTTGTCTTCAACTGGATGCTGCCGGCGGTACTCTCCGAGTCTCAGGCGCCCAATATGGCGTTGCAGCAGTTCAGAAAATACCTCCTCCCCCGGAACCCGGAGAAAGACGTTCCGGTCGGTCAAATCTCGCTGCGGGTCAACGAGGTGTGCAACCTCCGCTGCGGCTCCTGCGGCCAGTGGGGCGAGAACGGGCATTTGCGCCTGAAGCTTGAGCGCGGCGAGAAGCTCGAACAGCTCGACTTCGACGTGGTGAAGCGCCTCGTCTTTGAAACCCGGCGCGACAAGCCTTTCTACTACATCTGGGGCGGCGAGCCGACAATGTGGAAGCCACTGCTGCCGCTCTTCGAGGAACTTGCCAAACACAAGCTGCGGGGGTCTATCGTCACGAACGCGCAGGACCTCGACCGGATCCTTGAGGACCTGATAGGCACCGGCGCCCTCTCCATCCTCTTTTTAAGCCTCGACGGCTGGGACTCCGCGTCGCAGAACGTCATGCGCGCACCCGCAGGCGGCGTGGCAGACAATTTTGAGAAGACGATGGCCGTCATGGAGAAGGCACGAGAGATCAAGGCCCGAAAAAAGCTGAAATTCCCGATGGTCATACCCATCACCGTAATATCCAACAGCAACTACTCGCACCTCACCGAGATTCACAAATTAGTCCTCGATAAGGCGCAGCTACACCCGTTCTACTTCGGCTGGTTCATCACCGAAGAGCGCGCGGCCATGCACGAGAAGGTCTTCGAGCTGAGATTCGGGCAGAAACCGAAGAATCACCGCGGTTATTTAAAGAGCTGCTTTAATGACGTTGACCCAGCGGTAACCGCCGGCCAGATCAAGGAGCTAAAGGCGATGTCGAAGGGGAAGGTGTGCATCCCCCAGATGCTGCCGGATATCGAGAAAGAGGACCAGATACGCAGGTACTACAGCGACCACTCGTGGCACTGCGGGTACCCCAAGTGCGAGAGCATCTACTACACGGCGGAGATATCGCCGGACGGGCGCGTAACGCCGTGCAGGGATTATCAGGATTTTACGGCCGGCAATATCAACGATAAGGCGTTTTACGATGTCTGGAACGGCGAGGAGTTCAAGAAATTCCGGCGGGAGATGAAGAAGGGGCTGATGCCGGTTTGCACACGGTGCTGCGGGCTGCAGGGGTTTTGATCTCTAATTTTGCGATTGCGGCAAATCAGGCACGGGCGGCCGCCCCTGCAGATTTAATTATTGCAGTGGTCCCAGCTTTCAGATATCAATTCATTTGCGCCGATGAACATCCCCTGCCGCCCTGATGTGAAATAGCCCAGGCGGGTGATGTTTTTATTGTTGATTATTTCACGCGGGTCTATTGAGGGATCACACGCTATCAGCAGCTCATACTCTTCCCCACCGTGATAGAACCAGCCGCGCCAGTCTCTCCCCATCTCATCCGCCAGATTAATCATCTCTGCCGGCGGGGATAAACCCATGTCAAACACAAATCCCAGCCCATTATCATAACACAGCGTCCCAACATCCTTAGACAGCCCGTCCGACAGATCCATCATGGCGTGTATCTCTTGACAAGCGGCAAACATTTTTCCCTCCCCTATTCTCGGAACCGGAGATATGTGCGCGTCAACAAATCGCCGGTACGGAGCCGGAACCCCGTCCCTCCCCCACCTCACAAGCGCCGCCAGCCCCGCCGCGCTCTCGCCGGGAACCCCCGTAACCCATAACGCGTCACCGTCAACGATCCCCGTACGCTTCAGTATCCTGCCGCCCGGCGGTACGGAACCGATCAGTGTTATCCCGATCGTCCACGCATCCCCCCCCGACAGGTCACCGCCGACTACCGGAAAATCCCACCGCACGCACGCCCGGGCAAACCCGGCATAAATTTTTTCTACCGCACTATTAACATCAACACCTTTTTTAGGGAATACCAGCTGGACGACCGCGCTGTCGGGAGCCGCCCCCATCGCCGCGCAATCGCTCAGGTTGCCGGCCATCGACTTGTAACCTATCTCCTCAAAAGTCATCGTATCAACGGAAAAATGGACGTTTTCTACGGATACGTCGGCAGTAATGACGAGCCTCTCCCCCGCTGTTCTGTTGATACGGACGGCCGCATCGTCGCCGATTGTCTCTTCATAGGATATTGTGCCGACGGGGGGCAGCGCTTGTTGTATGCGCCGGATCAGCTCATATTCTTTTGACGGAAATTTGTTCATGGCAGGCAGGCCGCTTTCCTTGCCGCGCTGGCTGTGCAGCCGGCATTATCCCCAATCCGCGTTTCCCTGTTTATTTGCTCATCCTCAGAATCAGCCGCACCTGATCTATTCCGATCTGGTAACGCCGTGATATTTCCAGGTCGCTCAGCCCCTCTTGAGACGCAGCCAGTATGCGGTCGTTAACGCTTCCGGGCGGTTCGGCCCCTGCTGGCCTTACGGGTACCGGCGGTTCATTGTCCGGGGCGTCCACGATGAGCGGCCGCGGTTTCGGGGGCGGCGGGGGCGGCAATGGCTTGGGCGGCTGCGGAACCTTCTCTTCGGGCGGGGGCGCCGCCTTGCGCAGGCTGTCCATGAGCGACTGCAGGTTTGCCATAGGGTCCGGCGGCGGGGGCAGCGGCGGGATTATGGGAGGCGCGTCCGCCGGTACGCTTTGCACGCGTCCGGTGTTGTTGTACATCGTCCCCGAATGCCTTAACCCGACCGGCGGCGCGGATTTGTCGGGTTCACCGATATTTGGCAGACCTGGTATTACGGGCTGCTGGCCTGTAGGCCTTAGGTCCATCCGGGTAACTACCTTGTCTTTATTCTTGGGCGCGGGCCGTTTTTTACTGCCCACAATGAGGCCAATAATGAGCACCGTCCCGGAGAGCAGGGCGATAAACCCCGTCCCGACTATGACCCAGTCGAACATCCCGCGCGGCTTGAACGACAGTGCGCCTTCCCAGAGCGCCGCGAGGGAGAAGCCGCCGCCGCGCTCTTCCGCCGGTCCATCCGGCGAGGCTGGGGTGTATGCGGCGGACCCGCGCAGCACTGAGACGGAGTCGCGCAGCAACGCCGCCGCGGCCTCCAGGTCCTCTATGGGCTTGCCCTGGCGGCGCCTGTTCTGTATCTCCAGCTCCAAAGACTCAATGCGGCCCTGCAGCCCGGCCCGCGGGCCGCCGGCATCTTCCTGGGCGCGCAGATCCGCGGCGAACAGCGCACAAAACGCGCTCAGCAGAACCGCGCAGTGCGCCAAATTTCGTTTCCGTCTAAAAAATCCGCGTTTTTCCATAACGGTATTAATATATATTGTGGTAATGATCCCGCGCAACCCCCACACATGGTTTTGATTTTGGCGGGTCCGTTTTTTTCTTTAATCCTTTGATTTTCGCCTGCCCCAAACTATATTATATTATGGGCGGAGTTGCGTCTTTATGGCCATGCCAAGGGGATTATAGGTTATGACGAGGTATACTGTTTATTTTAACGGGGAGCAGGTGAAGTCCTATGAGCTCGACGAGCCGGTCATTTTCATAGGCCGCCTTCCGGAGAACCACATCCCCATTTCGAACATGGGGATATCGCGCCGGCACGTAAAGATTGAGCTCGACCCGAGCGGCAGCTACTCGCTCTCCGACCTGAACTCGCTTAACGGCACGCTTGTGAACGGCAAGAAAGTTAAGAAGGTCGTGCTTTTTCACGGGGACAAGATTACTATCGGGAAGTACACCATTCTTTACGAGGATTTCCGGGGCGGCCCCGGGGCGGCGCATCTTGAGACTATTTTGGCGGACGTGAAGCAGGATGATATGCGCAGGATGGCCATAGCCGCCGGCATTGCGCCGCCGGCGAGCGCCACAGCTGCCCCGTTTCCCGGCATACAGAGTTTTCCGGCCGCCCCCACTCCGGTAGACATCCCGGTGGATGCCCCCATAGACATGAGCGTCGCGCAGTTCAACGAGGCCGCGGGCAGACAGGGCGGCGCGGCGGCGGCCGACGACGCGCAGACGGTGCCGGTCTTCATAGAAACGGCGGGGCACGTGGTATACAAGCTCGACCGCACCTACCTGACCATAGGCTCAGACGACGAAGACGACATCTACGTCAACGGATTCATGGTGAGCAAGGGTTTCGCGGCAATCGAGCAGCGGCACGACGGCAAGTTTCACATAAGCGGGCTTAAGGTGATGTCCAAGTTCAAGGTCAACGGCAAGAACATGAAGACACACAAGCTCAAACACGGGGACAGGATCGAGATCGGCTCGAACACGTTCCGCTACATGGAAAACGGAAAGCGGCAATGAAATTAGCGTTCATATCCGACATCCACGCCAACCTCGAGGCCCTCGAGTCGGTTCTGGCCGACATCGACAGCAAGGAGATAGACGACATCTATTGCCTGGGTGACGTAGTCGGCTACGGGGCAAACCCCAACGAGTGCGTTGAGATCGTCTCCAAGCGGTGCAAGAGCGTGCTTCTGGGCAACCACGACGCCGTGGCTACGGGCCTTCTCACGACGCAGCACTTCAACGTGCACGCGCGCATAGCCATAGAGTGGACCGCGGGCGAACTAACGTCCGAAAACAAGAAGTTTCTGGCCGCGCAGCCGCTGGCTAAAACTGTAGACGACTTCACCATGGTGCATGCGACGCCGTACCAGCCCGGGATGTGGTACTACATCACGTCGCTTGAGGAGGCATACTTTAACTTCCAGTCGTTCGACACCAGGATCTGCCTTGTGGGCCACACGCACATCCCCATGATCATCGCGCTGGACGAAGAGGAGATCTACGTCCACCAGGATAAGAGCATCTCGTTTGACGAGCGTGAAAACCTGCGCCTGCTGATAAACATAGGCAGCGTAGGCCAGCCCCGCGACCGGCACCCGGAGAGTTCCTACGGAATTTTGGATACCGGCGAAAAAAAATTCTCGCTATACAGAGTGCCGTACGATATCGCCAAAACGCAGTCTAAGATGAAAAAGATAAAAATGCCGGATTTCCTTGTGAACAGGCTGGCAGAGGGGCGATGAGCGATAAACAGTTCGGCTACGTTCTAATGATTGCAACGCTTCTCCTGACCGGCGGGCTGACAATCTATTACGCCAAAATCGAACTCCTGCCCAAGCACACGCGCACCCTGCGTTTCCCCGAAGTGGGGAGCCTCAACGTCGAGGACCCCGTCCGCATGATGGGAACGCTTGTGGGCCAGATCAGCGGCTTCGACCACGATGACAGCGGGCGCGTGCTGGTCTACACCGTGTCGCCCGCCCCCATCCCCATCCGCACAAGCAGCCGCGCGGCGGTCAAGGTGAAGGGCGTCATGGGCGACCGGTTCATAGAGATAACAACAGGCAGCCTAAGCGACCCGCTTATTGACGCGGGTGAAATAGTAGACGGCGTATTCGAGATGGGGCCGTCGGAGGCCATCGTATATATGAACCTGCTCAACGCGAAGATCGCCGAGCTGCGCGACATAATGCTATGGCTGCGCGACGGCAAAGATGACGGAAAGCGCCCATTCGTAGTTGCGTTCAACGATATAATTGTAACCATCGATACGCTGGTGTACGATCTGCTTACGGGAATATGCGGCATGGAAGCGGGGCTGAGCGACGGGATCGACATGGCCTCCGACATCACCGTTACGAGCGCCAACTTCGTGAAAAACGTGTCGGGAAAGGCACCGGAGGTCATAGAAAGCGTTAGCAATGTAGTGATTAAGATTGACGAACTAATACCCAAGGTGGAGACAGCGTTTTCGAAGCTCGACACGCTGGTCGCGAAAATTGACGGGAACAAAATACTGTGGGGCGAGCACTCGGATAAGGTTCAGAAATCGCTTAAGGACATCAGGAAGATAGTGAATGATATCCGTGAAGAGGGATTGCCTTTAAATGTGCGGTTGAGGGTATTTTGAAGCCGGCAGGCGCGGATAAGCCGCGCCCCTGCGGGTTATGTTGACTTCCGGTATCTCTCTATCCTCTCCTTAACATGCCTCTCGTAGCCTATGTCTCCCGGTTGATAAAACGTCTTTCCCTTCAGATGATCCGGCAGGTACTGCTGCGCTACCCAGTGATCCCTGTATGCGTGTGGATACAAATACCCCTTGCCGTGGCCGAAGCCTTTTTGATCGCGGGACGCATCCCTCAAATGATCCGGCACATCATCCGACGCGCTCCTTGCCACCTCGCTTAGCGCGTCAAAGAATGCCATCGCCGAATTGCTCTTGGCAGCCGTCGCGCAGTAAATACAGGCGTATGAGAGGTGGAAACGCCCCTCCGGCATCCCCACGTAATCAAACGCCCGTGCGGAGTTGACGACTACCGTCAGCGCGTTGGGGTCGGCCATCCCTATATCCTCGCACGCGAAAATAAGCATCCTTCTGAAAATAAACCTTGGGTCTTCCCCTGCGTAAACCATCTTCGCCATCCAGTAAAGCGCCGCGTCGGGATCCGACCCGCGCATGGATTTGATGAACGCGCTTATCGTATCATAATGGGCGTCACCGTCCCTGTCATACAAAATCGCCCGCTGCTGTATAGACTCCTCAGCGATCTCACGGGTAACGCGTATCACCCCGTTGCCATCCGGCGCGGTAGTCTCTACAGACAGCTCAAGCGCGTTAAGCACGCCGCGTGCATCACCATTTGCGGTATTGACTAAATGATTCAGCGCATCATCATCAATAACAACATTCCTCTCACCGTAACCGCGCTCCTTATCCGCCAAAGCCTGCCTCGCCACAGCTTTCAGGTCATCCTCGGTCAATACGTTCAGCTGAAATATCCTCGACCGCGACACAAGCGCCTTGTTGACCTCAAAGTACGGATTTTCGGTAGTGGCGCCGATAAGCGTCAGCGTCCCGTTTTCAACATGCGGTAAAAGCGCGTCCTGTTGGGATTTGTTGAATCTATGCACCTCATCCACAAAAAGCAGTGTCCGCTTTTGATATAACGACAGCGATTTGTGCGCGGCGTCTATGGCTTCGCGTATCTCCTTGACACCGGCGAGTACGGCGTTGATTGATATGAAGTTTGCCTTCGTGGTGTTGGCGATGATGCGCGCAAGCGTTGTCTTTCCCGTACCCGGCGGGCCGTAGAAGATGACGCTTGATATCTGGTCTATCTGTATCGCGCGGCGCAAGAGGCGCCCCTGCCCTATTATGTGCTCCTGCCCGATGTACTCATCGAGCGTGCGCGGACGCATGCGGTCGGCGAGCGGGGCCGACCGGCGCAGCGCTTCTTCGCGGTTTGCGTCAAAAAGGTCCATATTTTATCTTACGCCAATAATCAACGATACCCGCTCTTTAGCGCCATCAACCCTTGTGAGCGTTCCCCTGATCAGATAAGCACCCTCTGCCGCCGGCCTTCCCTTCCCGTCTGTCAAGCCCCACGCCCCTACTGAACGCCTGCCGCCGCTGCCGGTTGAGTTATCGCTGACGCTAACCTTGCCAACGAGCGCACCGCCGGCGTCATAGACCGAGAGCGTTCCGTTCTTAAGCATCCTTCCCGTCCAAAAGATTTTAACGCTGCCGGAATGCTTAGACACCGGGTTGGGGCCGGCGGTAAATGTCCCCGCCTTTATCATCACGGGCGCAATAAGCGCGGTTTCGTCCCTTACATTATCCGGTATGACCCTGCCGGCGGATTTAACCGCGACAATGCCCTCAAAAAGCGCAACCACCATGCTGTCGGCATTCTTCGCCAGCGAGTCAGACCTGGCAGGGGTCATTACGCCGTCGCTCCATCTGACGAATACGTAACCGCTGTCGGGGACCGCCGTCACAAGCGGGCCGCGTTTGTTATAATCGACTTTGTAGGCCAGCATACCAACAGGCACCGCCGCGCCGCCGTCATTTTCCGGCGCGAGGGCAGGCAGCCCGGTATCATCATCTCCGCCATCACCGTTGTCATCGCCGCCGTCATCGACTTCCGGCGGGGTCCACTCACCCTCCACCACCTTGCCGCCGGTCCCGCCTGTGTAGGTCACCTTGTAGCTGATGAACTCAAAAACCGCGGCTACGGACATATCCTCCTGCAGGAAGGAGTCCGCGCGGTAGGTGGTGTCTGCGCCGTCTGTCCACCCAACAAACTGCCAATCATAAAACATGGCCGCCCGCACCGTAGCCCTCACGACCGGGCCGGACCCGCCGATAGGCAGCCGCATCGCGGTGTCCGGCGAAAGCACCTGCTGCCAAGTCCCGTTAGCCCTGCGTACCTCCAGAATGCCTCCGGCCGTACCCTCAACGCTGTAGGTCAGAGTAACGGAATCGGAGACAAATATCGCATAGAAGAGCGTATCATGCCACGCGGTATCGGAACGCAGCGCCTCGCCCACTGTGCCGCGCGGCTGGTCGCTCCAGCGCACGAACTTGAACCCGTCGCCCGGAACCGCGACAACCACAGGGCCAACGCTGCCATACTCCACCGGGCGCCTCAACGTGTCCGCGGCCTGGATAAGGGACGTGTCGCCATCGCCCACGATGCCCACCCGCCCGCCAACCTTCCCGCTGGTCAGGGCCGATGCGTAAGACAACGTGTACTTCTTGAGCGTAAAGCGAGCCTCAATGTCAACATCGGCCGACAGCCCAGACAGCGCAATAGTCATGCCGTCCTCCGAAATAGCCGCAACCGTAAAGCCTTCGTAGCTCTTAACGGCAAGTTTTTCATTACTCCCAGCCAGATACCACCCGGCAAACGATTCGCCGATATCCGACAACCTCGCCGTAACGCCCGCGCCGTCAACACCCGGATTGACCCTCTGCGTATGGAGGGTGCTGTCGAGCGCCGTCCTGCCGGAGAGCTTGCCGCCCGGGCCTGCCCTGAAAGTCATAGTGTAGACCGGGATGCCCTTCTTTATATAAGGATAGTTGTTCGCCCACCCCCAGATCTGGTCGCTAACAAGGTTCCCCCACGTTGTGTAGATGCTGTCGCGCATCTGCGCGGACGTCCTGCCGTAGACTGTGTTCCCGCCGTCCGACGCGGCCTGCCCCGACCTCTCCGTGTCCCAGTAGCAGGAGGAGACCGATCCCCCGGAGTTGTTCCGGCCCGCGAACCCGCCTGCGCCGCCGCCGCTTACCGGACCTGCAGAGTAAGAGACCGTCACCGTGCCGCCTAAGGCATCCCCCATGCCGCCGTTCTCCCCTACGAACCCGCCGACCGCCTCGCCGCCGGAGACCGCCGCGAGTGAGAAGCTGCGCGATATATTCGCCGACGTATATCTGTTGTACCCGACAAACCCGCCTACCCGCTGCCCGGCAGCCGCACCCGTCACCGTACCGGTGGTGTAGCACCCGGCGATCCGGCTGCCCTCATTGACACCCACAAGCCCGCCAACATCGCTGTGCCCCCTTACATCCGCCGACGAGTAGCTGAACTGCACCGCCGTATCGGCAGCCCCGACGGTTCTGGGATCAATAACGCCGACAAGCCCCCCAACCTCATTATTCCCGGCCACCCGGCCGCTTGAGTAACACCCGGCAACCTTAGTCATTAACATACGGCCCACAAGCGCGCCCACAGCCCTGAACCCGGTAACGGTATCGGCCTCAACAGACAGATTCGCTATCTCTGCGTAATGCGCATACCCAAAGAGCCCGGTGTTGGCCTCAACGGAAGCGGTGCGGTTTATGTAGAGCCCGCGGACCGCAAAACCCTTGCCGTCGAACCTGCCGGTAAACGCCTTTGTGGTGTCCAAAACCTCCGCAAACCCGTCCATGTGGGTAACCACACGCCGGCCTATAGGCAAAAAACCGGCGCCATCGCCGAGTTCACGGCTCGCCGACGCGTTGATGTCCGCCGTCAGCTCATAAGAACCATTAAGCGGGTAGTCAGGATCAACGCCGATCTTCGCCAGGTCTTCAAACGACGATATTTCCGTCATCCCCTGAGAATACCCGCCAGCCGCAAAAACCAACGCCGCCATGATGCCCGCAACCGCCGCCCGCCCGTACCCGCCCATGTCTCCCATCCAATATCTCCGTAGAAAGAGGTAATATCAGTACATATCTATATTATACACCAATTTTAATTCGATGACAACGCAATCCGCTCAATTTCCGCAATATCCTCATCCGTAAGCGCCAGCCCCGCCGCGCCAACCGTCTTTTCGGCCTGCGACGGCTTCCTCATCCCCACGATGGCCGCCGTAACCGCCGGGTGCCGCAGCGTCCACGCGATCGCCACCTGCGCGGCCGGGACCCCCTTCTTATCCGCCACCGACTTTATCGCCTCCACCACCTTCAAATTCTCCGTCAACTTTGCGCCGGTATAGTTAGAATCATTCTTGCGCCAGTCGCCGGCCGGCAACGACGCGATCCGCTCCCGCGTCATCTTGCCCGTGAGAAGGCCAGATGCCATCGGCGAGTAAACTATCACCCCAATGTTGTTCCTTTGGCAATACGGGAGGATGTCCGGTTCAGCCGAGCGGTTGATGATGTTGTAAGGCGGCTGCTGCGACGTTACCGGCGCGATCTTCGAAAGCCGCTCCATCTGCGGCACGCTGTGGTTTGACACTCCGATCCAGCGGACCTTGCCCTCCTCTTTGAGCTTCACCATCTCGCCCCACGCCTCCTCAATGCCGGCGTTGGGGTTGGGCCAGTGGATCTGGTACAGGTCGATCGCCTCCACCCCCAAACGCCTCAAACTCGCCTCGGCCTCCCGCCGCACGCTCTCCGCCTTGAGGCAGGCGAACGCCTCGCGCGACTTGCCGCTCTTCTCATCCCAGCAAAGCCCGCACTTGGTAAATATATAAGGCATATCGCAATCAAGCACATCTTTAAGCGCCCTGCCCACAACCTCTTCGCTGTGCCCCAGCCCGTAAACCGCGGCGGTGTCTATCCAGTTCACACCCAAATCAATCGCCCTGCGAATAGCCCCAATGGAATCACCGTCGTCCTGTTCCCCCCAGCCCCACCGCCAGCTCCCGCCTATCGCCCAGGCCCCCAGGCCCACCCGGGTAATCATCATGTCGCTGTTTCCCAGTCTGCGCTTTTCCATACAACACCCCCTTTTTTGGTATATGTGTATGTAATGTATACGCATACACATACGTATATATTGATAAAAGCGGCCCCAATCGCCCCCCAAAAGCCGCGTTTTATAAATATACTAGATTTAGATCCTTCCTGCACAACAAATGTTACCGCAAGATTACCCGGCTGTCCCGGCACGGCAATTTGCCATTTTTATCCCCGGCGGTATACAACCCGCCCGCCAAGTATGGTATACGCGGCAGCGCCCGTCAGTTCCATCCCAATAAACGGGGAGTTCCGCGATTTTGAGAAGAAGAGCGACGGGTCTACCGTCCACTTTACAGACGGGTCTATTACCGTCACGTCCGCCGGAGACCCCGCCTTCAGCGTTCCCCCCGCCAATCCCAATATCCGGTTAGGCGCGGCGCTCATCCGGTCAACCATCTGCGCCGGCGTTAATATTCCCTTATTGACAAGCATCGTCAACGCAATGGCGAGCGATGTCTCTAAGCCGATGACCCCGAACGCGGCGTTGTCGAACTCCACATCCTTCTCTTCAGGGGTATGCGGGGCGTGGTCGCTGGCGATAACGTCAATCGTACCGTCCGCCAGCCCCGCCAGAATTGCCTCCCTGTCAACAGCCGTGCGCAATGGGGGGTTCATCTTCTTGTTCGTATCATACATCCCTATATCTTCATCCGTAAGCGTAATGTAGTGGGCGCACGTCTCGGCAGTTACATTAACGCCGCGCGCCTTAGCCTCACGCACTAAACGGACCGACCCGGCGGTTGACACGTGCGCGATGTGTATCCTCGCGCGGGTGTACTCGGCGAGCAGTATGTCCCTCGACACCGCGATGGTCTCGGCGACCACCGGTATCCCGCGGATGCCGAGCCTCGTTGACACCAACCCCTCGTTCATGTGCCCCTTGGCGCTCAGCGTTGACTCCTCGCTGTGGCAGATGACCGGGATGTTAAACGATTTTGAGTAGTTGAACGCGTTGCGCATTACGCTTGAGTTCGAGACGGGCTTCCCGTCGTCGGAGACAGCCACCGCGCCGGTATCCACCATCTCCCCCATAGGCGCGAGCTCCTCGCCCTCCAACCCCTTTGTTATCGCGCCGATGGGGTAGATGCGGCACGGGCAGTCCTCGCCGCGCTGTATGACGTAGCGGATCTTCGAGTCTTCATCGAGTACCGGCGCGGTGTTCGGCATACACGCGACCGCTGTAAATCCGCCCGCCGCAGCTGCCTGCGTCCCGGTGGCTATCGTCTCCTTGTCCTCGCGGCCCGGCTCGCGCAGGTGGACGTGCATATCTACAAGCCCCGGCACAACCCAGCAGCCGGCAGCGTCTATCACCCCGGCGCCGCTGTATTCCGGTGGAACATTCTCCGCAACCGCCCTAACTGCCCCGCCGTCAAGCACGACCGCCCGCGTACCGTCGATTCCCTGCTCGGGGTCAATCACGCGGCCGTTTATGATTACAAGCGGCTCCGCCCGCATGCCGTTTGTCAACGGGTATGTTACCGTGCCGATATTTTTCTTAACCATTTTCACCGCCTCCGAGTAGATAGAGAACCGCCATACGCACCGCAACGCCGTTCGTCACCTGATCCAGAATCACCGAATTTTCCGAATCCGCCACATTAGACGACAGCTCGACGCCCCTGTTTATGGGGCCGGGGTGCATCACCACCACATCCTTTTTCATTTTCGACAACCTGTCCAGGTCGAACCCGTAGCGGTCGCGGTACTCGTGGACCGACGGGAAGACCGCGCTCGACTGCCTCTCTAACTGCACGCGCAGGAGCATCACCACGTCCGCGCCGTCGAGCGCCTCATCAATATTATCTGTAACGGGAACGCCGAGGCTGTCGGTATGCTGCGGCAATAATGTGGGCGGGCCGCACAGCACCACGTTCATCCCCATAGTCTTCATACCCCACGCGTTAGACCGCGCAACACGGCTGTGGAATATGTCGCCGATTATCGCGACCTTGAGCCCCTCAAGACGCCCCAGTTTTTGGCGGATTGTCATCATGTCAAGCAGCGCCTGCGTTGGGTGCTCGTGCAGGCCGTCGCCCGCGTTGACGATGACGGCATCCGTACACTGCGTAAGGAAATAAGGCGCGCCCGCGCAGCTGTGGCGGACGACGACCATGTCTATCTTCATAGCCTCAATGTTGCGGATAGTATCGCGCAAACCTTCGCCCTTATTGATGGAACTCGTTGACGCTGTGAAATTGAGGGGGTTTGCGGAGAGCCGTTTTTCGGCCAATTCAAAAGATATTCTCGTTCTCGTGCTGTTCTCGTAAAACAGGTTGACCACCGTCTGCCCCCGCAGCGTGGGGACCACCTTGATGTCCCGCTGGAGGACCCCGTAGAACCCGTCCGCCGTGTCGAGGATCGCCTTGATGTCTTCCCTCGAAACATTTTCGAGGCCCAGTAAATGCTGTATCTGCAATCCCATCAGTCTGCCCCCATCCCCGGCGTTATCACCATATAATTGTATGCCCGTGTCATTCCTCCCCCTCCAGTTCCGTCAGCCACAATGAATCCTCACCGTCCAGCTCGCTGATCCTGAGCGCGACCTCCTGTTTTGGGGAGGTGGTGATCTTTTTGCCCACATAATCGCCCCTGATAGGCAACTCCCGGTGCCCGCGATCGACCAGCGCCGCCAGCTGTATCGTCCTGGGCCGCCCGTGGTCCATGATCGCGTCGAGCGCGGCGCGGACCGTCCGGCCCGTGAAGAGCACATCGTCCACCAAAACTACATTTTTTTCGTTGATATCGAACGGTATATCGGTAACGCGGACCTCCGGCTGGCGGAAGGCGAGGCGGTAGTCGTCCCGGTAGAGGGTCGTATCGAGGATGCCCGTCTTGAGCGATACCCCCTCCATGGCGTTGATTTTAGCGGTGATACGCTGGGCCAGATAGACGCCCCGGGTTTGCATCCCCACAATACAAACGGCGGAAAGGTCGCCGTGCCGCTCCAAAATCTGGTGCGCAATCCGGGTCAGGGCCAGATCGAGGGCGTGGGCGTCCATTATGAGTTCGAGGTTTTTCATTGTATTCTATAATATAATACATTAACGCCAAAGGGACGCGCATTTTTTTACACCGCTCCGGGATGACCCCTCAAATCTTCCCCAGCGACGCCGTGACCACCCACCCGCCGGAGCCGTTGGGCAGGCTGACGAGGCTCCAGTCGCCTGCCGTTTTGCTGACCCGCAGTTTCGTCCCCTCGTGCGCGGTGAACAGCGTTTGGGCGCCTTGCGGCTGGTTCTTGGCGTCGAGCGACGGGATTAACACTATGGCGTACTGCCTGCTCTCTATCGTGTAGATTTTATACCCGGCGGACGAGCCGACGACTGCAATCAGCAGCACGCACAGGACCGCGCCGTATGCGAGCCACAGGCGTGCCAGGCCGCGCCTCATCAGCATCAGCGACCCGAACAGCGCGAGGGCGAACAGCAGGGCACAGACGATTATCAGCTGAGTGTTCAGCGGCAATAACGTATGGATGTTGTGGAGGACGGCGGTCATGAAGTCCGGCTCGCCCTCATCGGCCAGCCTGTCTACGATCACCGATTTGATGAAGTTGATATTTGTGCGGATATCGGCGTCGGCAGGGTCGAGGACGGCGGCCTTTTCGTAGTGGAGCCGCGCCAGGCCCGGCTTTGACAGGCGGTAGTATGTGTTCCCGAGGTTGAAGAGTACGACGCTGTTGGTGATGCCGGCGTCTGTAATTTTCGTATAATATACCTGCGCGCTGTCGTACGCACCGCCAACGTAGAACTGGTTAGCGGCCTGGAACCATTTGGCAATATTATCAGGCGACGCTTCCTCCGCGGATAACACCGCCGGGAACATCATCGCCATAGCGGCCAACGCCAATACAACCGATGATACCGGTGATGCGGATGATTTCCCTCTCTGCGCGCTCTTCTCCATCGTGCTCAGAAATTTTATCGTACTGTCAACCATTTCGCTCCTGCCCTGCGAATTGAATATTTTGCCGCCGAAGCGGTGTTCGTTGATGCTCTCTATCAATACCGTGAGCCCGGTAACCGTCTGCTCGTCGATCTTCATTTTCAGCAGTTCGTCCTTCAGTTCTTCCAGAGTACGGCCCGTAGCCGGGAACGCGAACTTGTGGGAGATGTATTTCTCGATGACGGCGGCGGCTTTGCCCAGAAACTCATTATCCGTACCGGCCTTCCCGGCCTTGTTAAGCTCTTTAAGGGCGGTAGACAGGGCTTTCTGGCGGATATTTTTGGACTGGCTTTCGCCGCTCCTGTTCGATTGCATCCTGTATATCAATACAAACAGGAAGATCAGAAACGGCATGGGGAAGAGCAGGTACCAGTACGGCGCGCGGTACGGGCGCAGCGGTTGGTGCTTGATCTTTTCGGGCGTTTTTATGTAGCGGATGTCCTGCCCGACCTGCCTGATCTCGTCTTGAGTGAGATACCTTGTCTGCTCTTTGGGGCCGCCCTTGCCCGGCGTTACGGTAATGGTTACAGGTTCGGAGCGAGCGGTGCGGTACGCGCCGGTTTCGGGGTCTAAGAACGGGTAGGTGATTGACGGTATCGTTAGAGCGCCCGCCTGTTTCGGTATTATCAGATATCTGTATGTTTTTCTCGTTGTGAAGCCGTTTGCCCCCGTGTCAACGGCGGTTTGGCGTTCGGGTGTGAACACATCGCACTCTTTCAGGTCAGGTATAACGGGGTCGCCGATGTTCGACGCGCGGGTGTTGCCGCGCAATGTTACCCTCAGCGTAAACGCCTCTCCGGCGGGGATGGACAGCGGTTCCGCCGATGCCGAGAGCGACAAGCGGCCTACCGACCCGCCAAACCCCGCCGGGGCGTTTGGCGGCAGCGGCTTGACGGTAATGGTGAACGGCGCTGTGCGCGTAGTGCGGCGCACGGCCTCGCGCCCGCCGCCGAAGAAGTCCATGTCGAAGAAGTCGGAGAAGAACGGGTTGACGCGGCGGCGCTGCGACATCTGTATTTCATCGTACTCAAACGTAATCCCCGGAATGGAGTACTCCCCCGCCGTGAGGCCGAAAACCGCGTATTGGAGCGAGAACGTGATGTAGTCAGCGCCGTCTATGCGCTCCTGCCCCTGCGTAATCTGGCTCGTGAAGAGGCGGTTGGCCGAGAGCCCCTTTGCAAACGCCTTCTCAATCTGCTCGACCGCCGGATTGTAGCCGCGCTGCGTCTGTATGGGGGAACCGGCGCGTTGCGCTACCTTTAACGTGAGCACAGCCTGCTCGCCGGGGTAGAGCGTCTTCTTGGAGATATTGAGCGACGCCCTGATATCGGAACTGTGCTGCGCGTCGGCATGATGAGAACCGCCGCCGGTATTTCCGCCGGTACTTACGCTGCCCCCTCCAATAGCCCCCCCGCCTCCTCCAATGGCCCCGCTGCCGCCGCCGGTTGACCCACCGCCGGCAATCCCGCTACCGCCGCTGCCGCCGGCATTGAAATTCAGCGGGCGCGTGGAATACTCCCTGCCGTCGATGCTGACCTTAAGCGCGGGGAATGTAAACGCGCCGCCGGCCTTGGGCATGATTGTGTAGATGTACCGGTAAACAATCGTGCGCGACTGCTCGATCTTGCCGTTTATCATCTGAATGTTGTGCGACTGCGACTGGCTGGTATTGACGTTGACGACATCGAACGCATCGTTGGCCGCTACATGCGGGGTCCCCTGAACGGCGTGCGGCGTAACAAGCGTAGCGACAACAGAAAACTTCTCGCCCGCCGATGCCGCCGAACGGTCGGAGTCCACCGAAAAGTTGACCTGCGCGCTCACGAGAGCCGGCGCGGCTAACAATATCAACACTAATATCCAAATATTAATCTTTCTCATCACATTACCAGTCCTTTTCCGGCTGACGAATCCTGCCGCGCTGGAAACGCGGCTTGTTAAGCGTATCGGCATCATCCGCGTACTGCTCTATCAACCTCTGCGCTTCTTCCTGCTTCATATCCCGCTCTTGCCGCTGATTTTCCTGATTTTGACCGTCATCGCCCCGATCGCCGTCCTTGCTCTGGTCATCACCCTTATTCTTATCATCCTTCTTGTCGTTCTCCCCGCCCTCCTGATCGTCCTTATCTCCGCCGCCATCCTGATCCTGATCTCCCGGCTTATCCTCCTGCCCTTCCAGCATGTCAACCTTCCGATGCGCCATCTGCAGATTCCACTTCGCGTCTTTGTCATTCGGGCGCAGTTTTAACGTATTGATGTAGTTCTCCAGCGCCTGCGAATATTTTCCGCGCGCGGAAGCGGCGTTCCCTTCCATCTCCAACTGTTCCCCCTGCTTATACTGCACATTGCCCAGATTATAATGCGCGTCGGCCTGCACCTTCTTCTCATTCTGCGACGACAGCGCGTCGAGGTAAGACCTCTCCGCCCCGTCAAAATCACCGAGCTTATACTGCGCCGACCCGCGGTTCATCTTCAGTTTGCCGTTCGGCGGGTCGAGCAGCAGCGCGTCTTCATACAGTTTCAGCGCTTCCTCATATTTGCCCTGATTGTATAATTTATTCGCCTTCCGGTTCTTGTTGCCCGCATCGTCTGCGTTGACAAATGAAAACATTGCCAGTACCAGCAGCATCCACATGTTTTTTCTCATGACTCAAACCTGCCTTTCCAAACCTCTTTCCTCCGCGTCCGCTCAGAGATAAAAAACTCTATCAGTATAAACAGTATCGCTGTCAGCAAAAATATCTGGTACTGCTCCTCGTAGACAACCGCCTTAGACATCCCGAAATCCGTCTTCTCCATCTTCGATATCTCGTTATAAATCCTCATAAGGTCCAGATCCGTCCCCGCGTGAAAATATTTTCCGTTAGACTCTATGGCGATCTTCTCCAGCGTAACCGGATTGAGCCTCGTCATCACCAGATTCCCGGCCTTGTCCTTTTTGTAAACTACGTTGCTGCCGCCCCTGTTTACGGGGATCGGCACGCCCGACTCGGAGCCAATGCCTATTGTATAGATAACAACGCCGTCCCGCGCGGCCGCTTTGGCCGCCTCGATTACATTCCCCTCGTGGTCCTCACCGTCGGAAAGTATCATCAGCACCTTATGCTTGCGGTTCGTCCCGCCAAGCGCCTTATTCGCCTGCTTTATGACCTCGGCAAGCGCGGTGCCCTGTACCTGCACCCAGTCCGTTTTGACCGACTGCAGCATAATCTGCGCCGCCGAATGGTCCAGCGTCAGCGGGCACTGCACAAAGCTCTCGCCGGCAAAGATTATAAGCCCCACCCTGTCGCCCTTGAGCAGGCCGATGAAGCGGCGGATCTCCAATTTAGCGCGCTCGAGCCTGTTTGGGGCCAAATCCTGCGCCAGCATGCTGTGCGATATGTCAAGCGCTATCATTATATCCACGCCCTTGCGCTCCACCATCTCCATCTTAACCCCAAACTTAGGGCGGACCAGCGCAAATGTCACAAATATCAAAAACAGGCAGAAGAACGTGCTCTTGAGAATGTACCGCGCCGGGCCCGCCGACGAGCTCAGCTTCTTGATAAGCTTCGCGCTCGCAAACTTGGCCAGCGCCGCCGTCTTCCCCCTGTACACTACAAAGAAGAAAAGCGCGGCTACGGGCAGCGCAGCCAGCAAAAAGAAATATTCGGGATTACCAAAGCGCATCGTCCGTCACCTCATGGAATACGTCTGAAAACAGTATTCTGTAAAAGCATCTCAGCCATCAATATCAGAAACCCTATCCACAGCCACTTGTAAAAATACTCCGAATGCGACACGTGGGTTATAGACTTGATCTCCGTTTTTTCCATCCTGTCGATCTCACTGTATATCTCATTCAGCTCTTCCGTATTCTGTGCGCGGAAAAAGCGACCGCCGGTGAGCTGCGCTATCTCTAACAGCTCGTTCTCGTTTAAGCCGGAATCCATCATCTGCGTCCGCATGGTACGCTGCCCCGTTACCGGGTTGACGACCTCTACAGGGAACGGAACCTTGCCCTTTTTGCCCACGCCAATCGTGTAGACCTTTATCCCAAGCTCACCCGCCGCCTTAGCCGCCATCTGCGGGGGGATGTCGCCGGTGTTGCTGGCGCCGTCGGTCAGCAGTATGATAACCTTGCTCTTTGCCGGCGAATCTTGCAGGCGGTTCGCGGCGGTGGCAATGGCGGTACCTATCGCGGTCAAATGCGAGAAATCGGTATAGTCCGCCGCGTCTATCATCTGCAAAAGCACACCGTAATCATTTGTGAGCGGGCACCTCGTATACGCGCGCGCCGCAAACAGCACAAGCCCAATGCGGTCGTGCTCGCGCTTTCGCACAAACTCCGTTATCGCGCGCTTGGCCACCGTCAGCCTGTCGTCCGGCCTGAAATCCAGCGCTTTCATACTCTCAGAGATGTCGAGTATCAGCATTATATCTACACCCTCGGTAGACACCTCAACCTCAACTTGCTGCTGCTGCGGGCGGGCAAGCGCCACTACCAGAAAGCAATACCCCGCAATCCGCATCAGCAGCAGAATATGCCGCATCCGTCTGTGCGGCGGCACCGGCAGCTTTTTCAAAATTGACAGATCGGAAAAACGCACCGTCACCCTGTGCCTGCGCTCGCGCCAGACGTAAACCCACACCATAGGCACAATCAATACCAAAAACAAAAAGTATTCGGGGTTCTTAAACGTCACTCAAGGGCCCCCATTCTGATAGTCGCCTTCTCGTACTGCAGCTCCGAATCGGGCTTCGTGGCCTCCAAAAACGTGCGGACCTCCTTCATAAACCTGTGGAGCGTCTGCGAATCGGGCAGCCACTTGGCAAACTTGACCTGATCGCCCGTGCGGAAAAACCACTCGGCAGACATCCGCATTTCGCGGCTCAGCGTCGAATACTCTAACCGCGCCACAAGCTCCTCGGTAGTCAACTCCGACGCAATGGTGTTATACCGGCGGCCTATGTAGCGCTTGAATATCTCCGAAAGCTCAAACACGTGCTCGCGGACGTTGCCGCGCTCCGGGTACTTCTTCGCCTCAAGCTCCGCAATGGCCTCCATAGCCTCCTCATAAGGCGGCTTGAGCGGAATGACGGGCGCGCTGCCGCCGGCCTTCTTCTTCACATACTTCTCCCAAAGTAAGTAGCCGGCGATAACCAGCGCCGCAGCCAGAAGAATCCACAGCGTCCGCAGGTCTATGCCGCCCATCCGCTGCTGCGCCTTGAGGTCCCTTATCGCCACCGCGCTGTCGGGCGTATCTTCGGGGATAACGGAAACCACCCTCACGGGGACCGCCGGCGTCGCAAGCGTATCATAAACCGCGGCTTCCTCGCCGCCAATCATAAAGCGCAGCTCGGGGATAGTGCAGCTCTGCGGCTTGTACGTGGCTATCTCGTACCTGTAAACAAGGCTGTCATCATTCTTATCCCAATGCAAAACCCGAAAATCCCCGAACCCGCCCTCCGTCTCCGGCGGGACGACGCGGACACCCTTAGGAACACCTAACTTCACACGAAGCGATATAACGTCGCCGACCGTCACGCTGTCATGGCTGACGGACAACATGATATCACCGGCAAACGCGAACGCCGCCAGAAACGCGGTAATGATTATTGAGCGGTATATGTATCTGTACGTCATCATAGAAACCCGAATTTAGCGTTAGCCCAAACCAGCCCCGCCGCAATAAATATAGACGGCAGCAGGTTCGTAACATTGATCTTCTTTATGTGCAGCATGCTAATCCCGATCCCCGCGATAAGCACCCCGCCCACCGCGCCGACCTCCGTCACTATCATATCAAGCTCCGAAGCGCTCAGCACGTACGTTATCCACTTGGCCGACAGCGCGATCATCCCCTGATACAGAAAAATCACCGCCGCGGAAAAACCCACCCCAAAACCCAGCGTACTCGTCAAAATCATCGCCGTTATCCCGTCTAAAAGCGACTTTGTGTAAAGAAGCGTATGGTCGCCCCGCAGCCCGCTGTCTATCGCCCCCAGCACCGCCATCGCCCCCACGCAGAAGATAAGCGTTGCCGTCACAAACCCGTCGGCAACCCTCCCCCCCGCGGCCCCAAGCCCCGGCACCGACACCTCCTTCACGTTCTTCTCAAGCGCCTCCCCCACCGCCAGAAGCCGCAAATCCAGCTGAAGCAGTTCCCCAATCACGGCGCCTAAGACCAGGCTGATCACCACAAAAATGAAATTTTCCGTCTTGAGCCCCATAGAAACGCCCAAAAACAGAATGGCCAGCCCAAGCCCCTGCATAATGAGCTCCCGCATCCGCTCCGGCATCCGCGGCAGCAGCAGGCCCGCAAGACAGCCGAGGACCACGGCGGCGGCGTTTATCGTTGTTCCCCAAAGTGCGCCCATCAGTACCTCTTATAGCGTTGATTGCCGGATTGCCGTACAGATGTAAAATATAATAAAAAACCAGCGCGGCGTCCAAATATCGGCATAATGGCCGCCGAATAAAAAAGGGCGGGGTTGCGCCCGCCCTTACACTGCCCCAAAGATATGCCCCGGCTACTGCTTCACCTTCTTCTCCTTGATGCGCGTCGCCTTGCCCGTAAGGCTGCGCAGGTAGAAGAGCTTAGCCCGGCGGACCCGGCCGCGCTTGAGCACCTTGATCTCGGCGATAAGAGGCGAATGCGCCGGGAAAATACGCTCGACGTAAACGTTGCCGCTGGATTTGCGAACCGTGACGGTGGAGCCAAGCCCCGTACCCGCCATCTGGATCACCACGCCCTGAAACTGCTGGATACGCTCCTTGTCGCCCTCGCGGATCTTGAAGGAGACGTTGATCGTGTCGCCGGGGCCGAAGTCGTCCTGGCGGGTGGTGTACTGCTTTCTTTCTACTGCCTTGATGATGTCGTTCATTGGACACCTCCGTTCATTAATACATTAATATGGTTATTGTTATTTAAAGTCAATATTAAAGTCAACGTCAAAATGTTTTTGTAGGGGCGACCGCCCTCGGTCGCCCGCAATATTAAAGTCAACGGCAAAATCAAATTCAAGGGGGGAAGTCTCCCCCTCGCTCCAGCCAAAAATGGCAAAAAGACGCCATTTTTGTCTTCCGCTACCCCCTCTGCGGGGACACCCCGCAACGCCCCGATACCATATTCCCCCCCTTCAATTTCCCCCTCAAGGGGGAAACTTTTTAAAACCGGTACGTCAACGTCAAAAGTCGCCCCTTGGGGGCTTAAAACCGGTACGGCATTCCCTGTTCAATAAGTCAGGACGGCGTTCCTTTGTTATCTCTAATGACTTTTGATGCTGCCACTCGCGGATGTTCGCGTGGTGGCCGCTTATCAGTACGTCCGGCACCTTTATCCCCTCAAAGACTTCTGGCCTTGTGTAATGGGGGTGGCTTAGCAGGCCGGAATGGAACGAGTCGGTCTCGGCGCTGTCTATGTTGCTCAGTACCCCCGGGATCAGGCGCGTTACCGCGTCTACTACGGCCATCGCCGGGATCTCGCCGCCGGAGAGGACGTAGTCGCCTACCGATAGCTCCATGTCTACGTAATTATCAATTACGCGCTGGTCAATCCCCTTGTACCTCCCGCACAGGAGTATCAGCGACTCCTTGGCGGATAGCTCCTTGACTGTGCCCTGGTTTAATAACCGGCCAACCGGTGTCAGGTAGACTACCGTTGGGTTTTTGCCGGATAAACGCTCTTTGGCCGCACGTATCGCGGCTGCCAACGGCTCCGGCTTCATCAGCATCCCGGCGTCTCCGCCGTATGGGTAGTCGTCCACAGTCTGATGCTTTACATCGTCTGAGTAATCCCTTATATTGTGGATATCTATTGATACCAGGCCCTTATCGGCAGCCCTCTTTATGATGCTGTCGGTAAAGGCCCCCTCGAACATCGCGGGGAACAGGGTTAGAATATCAAAGAGCATCACAGCAATTCCTCTAAGTACGAATCGCTCACCACTATCACCTTCTTCTCGCCGTCCACGCTCACGACCGCCTGGTCGTTGTAGGGGATTATCACCTCGTGCCCGTTTAAGAGCGCCACGTCAAGCCCGTCCATAGACGGCAGGTTCACCGCGTCCCGCACGGTCCCTATCTTCTCGCCGGACGACTGCCCCACCACCGCCATCCCCTTGAGATGGAAATGGTAGTACTGGCCATCGCCTAATTTCGGGAGATGGTCCTCCCGTATATAAATGTTCTGGCCCTGTATGCGCTCGGCGGCGGTCCGGCCGGCCACATCCCTCAACACAACCGCCCAGCCCTGCGGCCGCAGCGTCTTCTCCTCAAGCACGGTCTCGAACGCGCTGCGCCCGTCCTCACCGATGTACACGGCAACCGGCGCCTTGAGCCGCTCGAACGTCTCGCCGTACGGCGCAACCCCGCAGCACCCGTCGAGGCCAACCGCCCGCTTTATGATTGCGATCGCAACCAGATCCATCGCTATTCCCGGTTAATCCTCGCTCTTTTTCTTGAAGACCTTAGCCTTGCGCTTGCGCTCCGGCCTGCGCTCGGCGCTCACGCTCTCAAGCTCAACGCCCTTGTCTAACTGCGCCATCTTCTCGTAGAAGTTGTCCTGACGCAGCAGGTTCTTCACGGTCAGCGTGGGGGTCGCGCCCTGCTTGATCCAGTAGGCGACACGGTCGGTCTTGAACGTGAAGATTTTGGGTGTGGCCTGTGGGTCGTAGAAACCGATGGTCTCCAAAAACTTCCCGTCGCGCTGCGTACGGCTGTCTGCCGCCACCACGCGGTACGTCGCGATCTTCTTGCGGCCCGTGCGGGCCAGCCTGATTTTTACTGCCAAGGTACTGCTCCTTCGATTAGTGTTTATACTTAATGTTAATTTTTCATCTCAAAACGGCGCCATGTTCCGCATCGCCGCGCCCGCCCCGCGCTTCCCGGCTATCTTCGTCATCCGCTTCATCATCACCTTCATGTTGTCGAACTGCTTGAGCAGCTTGTTCACGTCCTGCACCGTCGTCCCGCTGCCCGCCGCTATCCGCTTCTTGCGGCTGCCGTCTATTATCACCGGCTTGTCGCGCTCCCTCTGCGTCATCGAACAGATTATCGCCTCTATCTTGCCCATCATGCCGCCGTCAATGTTCGCGTCCTTGAGCTGGCTCCCCATCCCCGGGATCATCGCCAAAAGGTCGCCGAGCGACCCCATCTTCTTGATTTGCCGCAGCTGGTCCAAAAAGTCCTGCAGCGAAAACTGGTTGCGGCGGAACTTCTTCTCGAGCTTCTGGCTCTTCTCAAGGTCCACCGTCTCCTGCGCGCGCTCGACCAGCGACACGATGTCGCCCATGCCCAAAATCCGCGACGCCATCCGCTCGGGGTGGAAGAGCTCAAGGCCGTCGGGCTTCTCGCCCACGCCTATGAACTGCACCGCCACGCCGGTCACATCCAATATAGAAAGAGCCGCGCCGCCCCTCGCGTCGCCGTCCATCTTCGAGAGGATCGCGCCCGTGAACCCGACCTCCTTATGGAACTCCGCGGCCACGTTCACCGCGTCCTGCCCGGTCATCGCGTCGGCCACAAAGAAAATCTCGTCCGGCGAAACCGCCTTTACGATCTCCCGCAGCTCCCCCATCATACCCGTATCTACGTGCAGCCGGCCAGCCGTATCAACAAGGAGAAGCGAGTTCCCCTCGCGCTTCGCCGACTCAAGCGCCGCCTTCGCTATCGCCACCGGCTTGGCGGCGCGGTCGGCATAAACCGAAACCGAGAGCGCCTTGCCCAGCGTTTCAAGCTGGTCGATGGCCGCCGGACGGTACGTGTCACAAGCCGCCATTACCGGCCGGTGCCCCTGCTTGCGGAAGTAGAGCGCCAGTTTCGCGCACGCCGTCGTCTTGCCCGACCCCTGCAAACCGGCCAGAACTATCACGTTCACCCGGTTCGTATGGAACTTTATCTGCCGCGCCGAACCCCCGATTATCGCCGAAAGCTCGTCGTGAACCACTTTTACAAACTGCTGGCCCGGGGAAATGCTGTCGAGGACTACCGCCCCCATCGCCTTCTCCTGCACCGTCGCCGCGAACTTCTTGACCACCTTGTAGTTCACGTCGGCCTCAAGGAGCGCGCGCTTTACGTCGCGGACCGCCTCGGAGATGTTCTCCTCCGTGAGCTTCCCGCGCCCCCGCAACTTCTTGAAAATCGCGTCAAATCTGCCCGACAGTTCTTCAAACATAAGCCCCAACCGGCATAATAAGATAAAACATCCCCTTGGCCGGGGACAATATGGCGAATTTAACGAATATAGTATTTGGTACACCGTTCGCGCAAGATTTATAATTATATTATTTTTGGAGGCGGAAAGATGGACGAACTGACACAGGTGCCCAACCCGGAATATTTCATGGGGGCGGCGCTGCGGGAGGCCCTTAAAGCCTTCGATGAGGGGGAGGTGCCCGTTGGGGCGGTTATTGAGAAGGACGGGGGCATCATCGGGCGGGGGTACAACCGGATCGAGGCGCTGGGGGACGCCACCGCGCACGCCGAGATCGTGGCCATCACCGCGGCCTCGGCCCACGTGGGGGACTGGCGGCTCAACGGCTGCACCCTCTACGTCACCCTTGAACCCTGCCTGATGTGCCTCGGGGCCATCCTCCAATCCCGGGTCAGCGCAGTCGTCTACGGGGCCAAAGACCCCCGCCTTGGGGGGGTAGACACGTTCAACTACCGCCCGGAAGCCGAAAAATCGTACCGGGCCTTCCCACAAATCACCTCCGGCATCATGGAAGACGAGTCGCGGGGGCTGCTCAAGGCGTTTTTTAAAAAATTGCGGGAGTGAGGCATAATGTATATTTATACGGATCCCAGCATCGATCTATTATATATAGAAAGGAAATTACAGCATGACAGACCAGAATAGCCCCGCCTGCCCCTGCCTGTCGGGCAAAAACTACGCCGCCTGCTGCGAGCCGGTGGTCACCGCCGCCCGAAACGCCGAGACCGCCGAGGAACTCATGCGCGCCCGCTACAGCGCCTACGCAAGGGGGGCCGTCGATTTCGTCATCTCCTCCACCCACCCCGACAGACGCTCGGAATGCGACGAAAAAGCCATCCGCGCATGGTCCGCCAACTCCGAATGGACCGCCCTCGAAATAGTCTCCACCGAAAAAGGACAGGCCGGCGACAAGGAAGGCAAGGTCGAATTCATAGCCCGCTACACCGAAGACCGCATAAAAAAGACCCTCCACGAAACCGGCACCTTCAAACGCACAAACGGCACATGGTACTACTTGGACGGCGCCGTACACCCCCCAAAACCATTCATCCGCGAGGAAGAAAAGGTAAACCGCAACGACCCCTGCCCCTGCGGCAGCGGGAAAAAGTACAAAAAGTGCTGCATGGACAAGTAGCCCGGAACCGAAACCGGACCGGTTTTTTCAGAATTTGTTGACTTCCCACCCGCCAAATAGTAATTTTATGGTCAGGCGGCAAACGGGCGGTTCCTCTGAATTTGATTTTCCTGCTTGCCGGCATTAAGCTTTCGGCCTGAAAGGAGCGGCGTATGGCTGTTGTGAGTATTTATTCCATCCCCGATGTGCTGTACTCCAAATTGCACACAACCACTGTCTCCATGAGCGAGAGCAACGGTACTATCTGCATCGAACCGGTTATTTCGGACAACATGCCGGTACCGCAAACAAAAAAAAGTTCCGCCTACGGCTGCCTCAGCAAATACGCCAATCCGGCGCTGATGGAACAGGAAAAGGGCGCTTGGGGACTGGCTACTGTAAATGTTTCTTGACGAAGGAACCGAGAGGACTTATATGATGGTGCCGGATGTGATGACAATAGCGTTTTTGATTGCGTACGCCGCCGTAACCGCGGCGGCCGGCGCCTGCGCTCGCCCCAACTGCTTGACAAATAAGAATTGCCCCCCCCC
>WQRV01000021.1 GCA_009786575.1 Chitinispirillia bacterium
CCCCCCCCCCTAATGCATATGCATACAATATGGTCTCCATAAAACTATACCTGTAATGCCTTATCTTTATTTTATAATCTTTATATAGCTCCTTGACAAACATTGGTATCAGAAACATATCTGTGGCATTATGGTATAAACATATCGCCAGCAGCGGTTTATCTCTTTTTATCACAGATTCGGCCCCGCGAAGCATCTCCAGTTCATAGCTCTCTATATCGGCCTTGATAAAGCTGACGTTCTGCTCTTTGAAGTAGTCGTCGATGGCATAAATCATAACTTCCTCAGCGCCTTCGGTACTGTCGGCCAAAAAAGTGGCTCCTAATCTGGCGGAGGCTGGTGCCAGGCCTGTTAAATCCGGCGGGGCAAAAAATGACTTTTTCTCCGTTCTGGCCCCAACGCCGCCATGCACGAGGGTTAACCTTTCATTGGAGAGCCCCCACTCCCTTCTTAATCTTTCCGACCGGCAACTCAACGCCTGGAAATTCAGCGTATCCGGCTCAAACGCGTATATCTTTCCGAAAACTCCTGATTTATTGCGGAGGTACTCCTCTACCGTATCTCCCACATACGCGCCGATGTCTACAAATATCTCATTTTCAGAACGGCCAAAAAACTGGGGAGGCATGAAGTATTGATTATTACTTACTATTGTTTCGGAAACCGGCGAAATGTTTATTCTGGCCCGAATTAACTCTGCATAGGTATCTTTGGAAGCGTCATCTTCCAGCAAACCGTATACTTTTTTTATCGTCTCTCTGTTTTTATTGAATACAATGGCGTCTGCAATAACATGTGTCAACCCGTATCCGTCTAACTGCGCCCGTATTTCTTCGCATCTATATGGCAGCGCTGAGCATATTAAAATAATAACCGGCTTGCTGAATGTGGACTGCAGTGAGAGAAGTTGTTCAACTGAAATGACCGGAACGCCGTGAAACTCGGTTCCCTGCTTTGCCTTATTATTGTCTATATAATAAACAGGGCGTATCCCTTCGTGTTCGAAACATTTTTGGTACAGCGTAGCCGTATTGCCTGCGCCGAAGACGGTAACCGTATAATCATTGAGATTATAATCAGGCGTTGACAAGAGTGCCTCTTCCATGGCGTCATAATAATTATTCATGTGAGTTTCCTCCTTTATATTGAAAAACGTACAACATTTTCAAAAGCGTTTCCCGCCATACATCAGCGCCTTCAGATAATCGCCAGCAGGAAGTCATGCATCCGCCCCACATCGTCAAAGAGTTCGTCGCTGCACTCCTTCAGTTCTTCTTTTGTTCCAGCACCCCACAAAACCCCGATCGCCGTTATACCGTTCTTTTTGGCCGCGATGCAATCGCCCTTAACGTCCCCTATCCCGACAAATGACGATTTATCCCTGCCGGCCTTGGCGATCAGCTCGGCAAAGAATACCGACTTGGGCTTTCTCTGCTCAACGCGCGGATACTGGGCTATAAGGGCCGCGATTTTTCTGTCCCACTTCAATTTTCTTACGATCCTGTCCGCCGCCGGATTAGGCTTGTTGGTGACGATGTAGTGTGTAAAATTAGTCGAATCGGAGATAATTTCCTCTATCCCCTTAAACGGTACGGTAGTGGGAAAGCCGGAGCTGTCGTAGAGCCGCCTGTAGTTGGTTACGACCTCGGCGATCTTCTTATCCGTCAGCATTCCCGGCGGAAAGGCCTCTTTGAGCATAATGTCTATCGGCGGCCCGATCTGTATCGGCTTTATCTTGGCGGATATATCCACAGACGCTTCCTGCAACGACAATTCAAGATAGGTCAATATATCGCCTGCGGAGTCGGTGAGCGTGCCGTCGAGGTCCCAGATTAAATGTTTCCGTTTCATGGTTTATCCTTTCTCATAAATGGGTATGAGCATATTGGATTCGAACTCTTCATCGCTTAACGGCGGCCTCATGTATTCAAGCGGCAGAGACTCCATCTGCCCATCTTTCCGCTTATAGGAAACCTGTTTTGGCATTACAGGCAAGTCGATTGGCACATTTACAACACAAATAACCGGATCGTCGCCAAAGAGCGCTTCGGCCACTTTCGACTGCAGCTCATCGTTGCCAGAAATTGTCAGAGTGCGCAGTTTATACGCATTGGCTACATCGGTGATATCCGGCATTGTCAGCTTTGAATCTCTTGTACAGGCAACAAAATGGCCGTCAAAGAGATTTGTCTGCGTTCCCTTTATCATAGCATAGCCGCCGTTATCCAGAACGAATACCTTTATCGGCAGGCCTAATCTGCGGATAGTCTCCAGTTCCTGGATATTCATCTGGAATCCGCCGTCGCCGGTTACACACACGGTGCGTTTTCCGCCGGACGCGAGCGCCGCGCCTATCGTTGACGGCAGGCAGTACCCCATTGACGCGAGCCCTTTGGTAGTGAAAGCCCGTTGCCCTTTTTTCACTTTAAACGCCTGCATAGAGATATCAATGCAGGTTCCGGAGCTTCCGGCCACGTATATATCGTTGTGGTCCATCAAGCCGGAGATTGTTTCAAGCAGGAGGTATGTGCTGACCTTCTCTTTTTGGGTACGCATGTCATTAGTTATAAGCGGGTAGGCTTGTTTCACTCTGTCGCAGTAGCCGTACCACGGTTTTCTGTCTTTGTGAAGAATTTTATCCTTTTGGCGGATAATTTCTCTTATAAAGCGACCGGCATCGGCGCATACCGGAATATCCGGGCGTACGTTGATTTTGCGCAACTCATACGGATCGATGTCAACCATTATTTTTTGGGCACAGCGCGCGAATCCGTCGAAATTATACCCGGTTTGCAGCAGGTTTAAGCGCGCCCCTACAGAGATGAAGAAGTCTGAGTTTTGCTGGATGAAATTGGCATACCGGTGCCCGATGCCACCCGGGCGCCCGTAGTAAAGCGGGTGTTCTTCCCAGATCAGGTCGATGCCGTTCCATGTGGTTAAAACGGGTATATCCAACAGTTCAGCCATCTGCCGGAATTCTTCGATAGCACCGCTCAGGCGGATTCCGTTGCCTGCCAAAAGCACAGGACGTTCGGACCTGTTCAGGATATCTATTATTTCCGAGACCGTTCCAGCCATATCTCCGTGGGATTCAGGGGGTGGCTCATAGCCAGCGAGGACAGCTTCATCTATTTGCGCGGCCTGCACATCGAGCGGGATATCGAGCCAGACCGGTCCGGGGCGTCCGTGTTGCGCCTCATACACAGCTCTGTCTAAATGGTACTTGACAGTAGCCGGATCTGTAACCATAGCGGCGTATTTCGTTACCGGCTTTACGATGGAGATAATATCAAGTTCCTGCATGCCCTGCTGGCGGATATTTTGATTCCGTATCTGATCCGCTATTTTTACCTGCCCGGAAATAATGAGCACCGGCGTTGACTCGATATACGCGGCGGCGATACCGGTCAGCGCGTTGGTTCCGCCCGGCCCTGTGGTTACCATGAGCAAACCGATATTGTTGGTAACACGCGCGTAGGCCTCAGCGGCTATCGCGCAGGCCTGCTCGTGCAGACAGCATACGTATTCGATCTTTTTGCTTTTTCCCAGCGAGTCGTTCAGGTGCATGGCCCCGCCGCCAGGCAGCATAAACATGTGCCCGGTGTTCAGCCGCTCCAAATACCCGATAATATAATCGGAAAGTTTAATCATAAGCGAAACCGTATCAACGCGTACGTTACTCAGCCGCGCTGAACTCCCTGTATTTTATCAGCTGCTCAATCAACTTATTCTTGATTAGCGTAGACTCATACCCGCCGTTGACGTTAAGCTTCCTCAACAGATACTCTACAGTAACATTGCCGTCCCGCCATTTGCCGCCGAGCCCCAGATGGGTTACATCCATGTAGTCGGCCCCGTGTTCCATCGCAGTGTCGGCGAGCAGATCGACCGTGCCGTTTTTGTCATGCAGGTGCATACCGCACTTCAACCCTGCATCATGACATATTTTGATGGTATCGATTACGTATTTGGCCGTCATTATGCTCTCGGTATCAGCAAACTCAACCGCCTTCACACCCTTCTTCGCGGCATAGTCGGCGAAGCGCTTGTTCATCTCCATAGTGTTGTAGCCGGCGCTTGTAAAGTTGATGAAGAGTTCGTAGCCCAAAGCGCCCAGTTCCTCAATGTGCCTGTCTAATACGGTAAAGTCGGTTTCGTGAGAGCGTGTCAGTATCCGAATGGTATCAATAACCGTATCTTTACGCGGCAGCACGTTCGTAAGCGGCCTCTGCACGTCACGCATAACCGATATTTTCGTAACATTTTTTGTCTGCTTGAAGACCTCAGACACCTTGTCATTCCTGGCGCTGCAGTAACGGAAGTCGCCTCTGCCTGGGTCGGCCTCCTCGCTGTGGAAAAATCCCAATTCCACATAGTCGATGCCCTTACCCTGGGCAAAACGGTAGAGGTCTCTCACAAAATCCACATCGAAATACCAGCCTGTTTGGTACCCCACTTCTCTCAGCGTACAGTCAAATACCGTGCAACCGTTTATCATATACCGGCTCCTTGTCCCAACATTTCCTGAATTGTGAAAAAACGACATAAAACATAGCAATAAAATACATTAATCACATATCCGAACGCAAGTTTTTATGATTTTATTTCAAAAACCGTATCGCCTCCGCCATCCTGTCTACCATCTCATCCGTCATCCCCGGGTACACACCAACCCAGAAAGTATCGTTCATAATACGGTCGGTTTCGTTTAACGTACCTACGATACGGTAGCCGCTGCCGGACGCACGCAACTCATCAAAGCACGGGTGCCTAACGAGGTTGCCGGCGAAGAGCGTGCGGGTTTGGATGTTTTTGCCCTCGATATGGCGGACCAGCGCGTTACGGCCGACACCTGACTGACACGTTATAAGGAACCCAAACCAGCTCGGGTCTGAATTCGGCGCGGGTTCGGGGAGGATCAGCTTGTCCTGACGATCCTTTAATCCATCATAGAGCCGCTTCCAGTTATGCTTGCGTTTTTCCACGAACGCCGGAAACTTCTCAAGCTGGGCGCAGCCGATAGCGGCCTGCATGTCGGTCGCTTTCAGGTTATATCCGAAATGGCTGTAGACGTATTTGTGATCGTACCCTGCCGGAAGTTCACCGAACTGTTTATTGAATCTATGCCCGCAAAGATTATCAACGCCTGAAGGGCAGACGCAGTCCCTCCCCCAGTCCCTCATCGACCGGATGATCTTGTGGAGCAGCGGGTCGGAGGTGTAGACGGCCCCGCCCTCGCCCATCGTCATGTGGTGCGGGGGGTAGAAGCTGGATGTGCCGATGTCGCCGATAGTCCCCGTAAATTTTTTCGTTCCGTCGATTGTATATGTGGATCCGAGAGCGTCGCAATTATCCTCAATAAGCCACAATTTATTGGCATCGCAAAATGTTTTGACGGCTTGCAGATCGAACGGGTTTCCAAGCGTGTGCGCGAGCATTACGGCTTTTGTTCTTGGGGATAATGATTTTTCTAACATCAATACATCTATATTATACTGTGGGATGGTAACATCAACAAATACCGGCACAGCGCCGAATTGCAGGATGGGAGTGACAGTCGTAGGAAATCCGGCAGCGACGGTAATCACCTCATCACCGCGCTTTATCGCCCTGTCCCCCAAAAGCGGCGACGTCAACGCCATAAACGCTAAAAGGTTTGCGGATGACCCAGAATTGACAAGCGAGCAAAACGGTGTCTTGAGATAATCCGCCAGCTGTTTTTCAAACTGATCCGTATACCGCCCGGACGTCAGCCAAAATTCCAATGAGCTGTCAACAAGATTGATCATTTCCCTGTCGTCAAACACGCGCGAGGCATACGGAATACGGTCGCCGTCCCTGTAGGGCGGTTTTTGCATGAATGTTTTGTGATATTCCCTGACGCTGTCAAGGATATGCTCTGCGGCCTGTTCTTTTGTCATCGATTCAAACATTAAATCCTCCAAAATACTCCGATATCTGCCGGTCAACACAGGCAACCCGCTCCTCGTCCGTACCGGCCTTCGCGAACTCCACGACCTTTTCAACCGCCGTCTTTATATCCCAGCGAGGCTTCCACCCTAATACGGATTTTGCCTTCGAGCAATCGAGTTTCAGAAAATTCGCCTCGTGCGGGCCGCCGTCGCCCTGAACGCGCCACGCGGCACCATCACCCCACGCGTCACAGAATAATTTAACGAGCGATTCGTTGGTAACGCAGCTTTCATCATCCGGCCCGAAGTTGTACGCGCCCTCAAGCGATTTATCACTATACTGTTTTTCAGCGAGCAATAAATATCCGTACAGGCACTCCAATACATGCTGATAGGGCCGCGTAGAGTGCGGGTTCCTTATCACCGCCTCTTCCCCCGCCTCCATCGCCCTTACGCAATCGGGAATGATCCTGTCTTCCGCGTAATCGCCGCCGCCTATAACATTGCCCGAACGCGCCGTAGATATTGCCGCGGACCCGTCATCGGAAAAGAAAGATTTGCGGTAGCTGTACGTCACAAGCTCGCTGCAAGACTTGCTGCTCGAGTACGGGTCGTACCCGCAAAGATTCTCATCTTCCCTGTACCCCTCCTGCCGCTCCGTGTTCTCGTACACCTTATCGGTCGTTACGTTGACAAACGACCTTACCGAACTGTTCTCCAGCACCGCTTCGAGCGTGTTCACCGTCCCCATGACGTTGGTCTCGTAGGTCTGGCGCGGTTCCCTGTACGACTGGCGGACAAGGGGCTGGGCGGCCATGTGGAATATGATCTCCGGTTCGGCCTCCAACACCGCGTTGAATATCCTGCTTCCGTTCCGGATGTCGCAGCAGTGCCACACGACGCCGCAGCTTGCCCCCCCCATCATCTCAAACAGCGACGGGACGGTGGGCGGCCTCAGGGAAAACCCCGTTACCTTCGCCCCCGCCCGCAGCAGTACCCGGCCCAGCCACGCGCCTTTGAAGCCGGTGTGGCCGGTGATGAGCACTTTTTTGCCTTTGTAGAAGTCAAGCATCATTTTTCCCAAAGCGCCCAGGGCGCCGTGCCGCCGGTCCACATGGCCGTCAGCTGGTTTTTGTCTAACAGCGAGTCCATCGCCCGCCAGAAGCCGCGGTGCCTGTACGCGTTGAACTGGCCGTTCTCCGCCAGAGCCTCGAAAGGCTTGCGCTCGAGCACCGTGGCATCGCCGTCGTCTAAATAGTCGAATACCCCCGGCTCCATCACGAAGAACCCGCCGCTGACCCACGCGCCGTCGCCGCCTTCGTCGTCGGGCTTCTCGCGGAAAGTCTCAACCGCGTCGCCGTCGCCGATCCTCATCACGCCGAACCGCCCGGCCGGCCGCACCGCCGTCACCGTCACGAGCTTCCCGGACGCCTCGTGGCAGGCAACGAGCTCGGGGACGTTGACGTCGGCCACCCCGTCGCCGTAGGTCAGCAAGAAGCGCTCGCCGCCCAAAAACTCCTCCGCACGCAAAAGCCGCCCGCCCGTCATGGAATCAGGCCCCGTGTAGAGCATCGTCACCCGCCAGGGCTCGGCGCGCACGTTGTGGTACTCCACCGAGTTATTGACCATGTCAACCGTCAGGTCGGAGTAGTGCGCGTAATAATTGATGAAAAACTCCTTGATCACGTGCGACTTGTAGCCCGTCAGGATCACGAAATCGTTGAACCCCCAGTACGAGTATATCTTCATGATATGCCACAGGATAGGCTTGCCGCCGATCTCCACCATGGGCTTGGGGCGCAGCTCCGTCTCCTCGGAAAGGCGGGTACCGAGCCCGCCGGCCAGAATCACTACCTTCATTGGACAACCTCCCAATATAAAATATTATATGTTGACGGGATTTTGCAAGAGGTGCGCCCTTTTTTGTATTTTTACCTTATGACGCGCTTCATCTTAGACAAATCCAGGCCCGCCGATTTCAACATGGCCGCCGACCTGTACCTGCTTGAGCGGGGGACGGGCGTGGCCGTGCGGTTCTATTCGTGGGCGCGGCCGTCCATCACCCTGGGGTACATGCAGGCGGCCGGCAGGGAGCTGAATTTGGAAGCCGTGCGGGCGGGCGGGGCCGGCTGGGTCAGGCGGCCCACCGGCGGGCGGGCGATACTCCACGACGGCGACCTCACCTACTCCTGCGCGTTCCACCGGAGCTTAAAGGAAATGGGCGGGTCAATTGCCGAAACGTACCGGCTTATATCAAAATGTTTGATGGACGGGCTTGACAGGGCATCGATCAAATGCATAGCGCATGATTCGGACGGCGGCCTGAAAGGTATCGGGCGGGAGGTCAAACTGCCATGCTTTCTGGCCCCGAACCGGGACGAAATAATGGTCAGCGGAAAGAAATTGGTCGGGTCGGCGCAGAAGAGGACGGCGGGCGCGGTCCTGCAGCACGGGTCAATACCAATCACAAACGCTTTCCGCCAGCTTCCGAGATACCTGAGGATTGACGATGCGGAGAGGGACAGGCAAATCAATCTGTTAATCGAAAAAAGCTGCTGCGTTGATGAGCTGGTACCCGGCGCAACATTTGAATCTCTGGCCGCGTGTCTGATGGAGGGATTCTCGGCCGTCCTGCCGTTTGAATTTGAGGTAATGCCGTGGACGGAGCGGGAGGAGGAGGATATCAATAACATCGTACAGAGCGATGAATTTATCACCCGGTATAAATCAGATGCCTCTATGGTTATTTTACCTGCCCCTTGATTACCTCCAGCACCCTGTCCGCCGCCTTGGACGATTCCGCCTTGCTCATCGCATCGATGTACTCATTCCGCTGATCATAAAATTGACGCACGGCATCGGCAAGGATAGCCCCGGTAATGCCTTCCTGCAAAAGTATCTTCGCGTACCCCTGCTTCTCGAACGACTGCGCGTTGAGTATCTGGTCCCCACGGCTCGCGGCGGTCCCAAGGGGGATTAGCAATGCCGGTTTACGAAGAGCAAGAAGCTCGAAAAGCGTAGTAGCGCCCGACCGCGATATCACCATATCCGCCATGGCAAAAACGTCCGGCAGTTCCTCATTAATATATTCGAACTGACAGTACCCCGGCCTGCTCCCCGGCGCTTTTCCGCCGGAACCGCAGATGTGGCAGACGTTAAAATCCTCAAGCAGTTTGTCAAGCCCGCCGCGCACCGCTTCGTTAATCGCCAAAGCGCCGAGGCTGCCGCCTATCACCACGATTACGGGCTTATCGTCATTAAACCCGCAAAGCTCTTTCCCCCGCCGGGCATCCCCCTTAAACAGTTCATCACGCACGGGCAAGCCCGTACCCTCGCGCTTGGCGGAGGGCAGGTGCGAGGATGTTTCCGGGAAGCTGTAGCAGATTTTTTTCGCGAACCGCATAGACAACCTGTTCGCGAGCCCTGGCGTAATGTCGGACTCGTGGATGACCGCCGGAACACGGAAGAACCACGCCGCCCAGACCACCGGGCAGGAGACGAAGCCGCCCTTGCTGAAGATTATTGACGGACGGAGTTTGAGCATAAGCATTAAAGATTGGAAAAAACCGAATGCTATCCTGAACAGGTCCGTAAAGTTCTTAAAGGAAAAATAACGGCGGAGTTTTCCGGCGCTGATGCAGTGGTAGGGCAGGCCTGTTTTCTCGATGAGGCCGCGCTCCATGCCATTGCGCGTGCCCGCGTAGTGGATTTCGAACCCATGGGCTTTGAGGCCGGGGATAAGAGCTATGTTCGGGGTGACATGGCCTGCGGTACCGCCGCCTGTCAGTAATATTTTTTTTGTTTTCATGGTATTTATCCGCCTTGTTTAAAAAACATCAAAGAATGCCTTTGTAGGGGCGACCGCCCTCGGTTGCCCGTAACCTTAAATCAAATTCAAAATCAAATTCAAATTCTGTTTACGGGCGGGGGCTCCGCCCCCGCTTGACAGGGGGGCACAGCCCCCCCGCAACGCCCCCCTCGCGCACAATCGCGCTATATCTTCTTAAAGACGATCGAGGCGTTTTGCCCGCCGAAACCAAAACTGTTCGTCATTGCGGCGTTGATATTTTTTTCTACTGCCTTACCTAATGTCAAGTCAACACGGACATCTAAGGCTGGGTCTATGTTGACGGTGTTGATTGTGGGCGGGATCATCCCATTGTGTATTGACAAGATAGTAATCGCCGACTCCAGCGCCCCGGTCCCTCCCAATAAATGCCCTGTCATGGATTTGGTCCCGCTTACGTGCAGCTTGTCTAGTGAATTTTTGAAGAGACGCTGGACTGCGCCTATCTCAGGGCCATCACCTGCCGGGGTTGATGTGGCGTGGAGGTTGATGTAGCCTATGTCTTCGGGGTTGACTTCGGCGTCGTCCATCGCTAAGGCCATTGCCTTTTCCACCGATGTCCCGTCGGGGTGGGGCAAGGTTGAGTGGAAAGCGTCGGCGGTCATCCCCCCGCCGCAAAGTTCCGCGTAGATGCGCGCGCCTCTTGACTGCGCGTGGTCTAAAGACTCTATTATGAGCGCGGCGGCGCCCTCGCCGAGGACGAATCCGTCGCGGTCTTTGTCGAACGGGCGGGAGGCCGTGGCGGGGTCGTCGTTTCGCTCCGAGAGGGCCCGCAGCGCCCCGAAGCCGCCTACGCCGGTTACGTTTATGGGCGCTTCCGACCCGCCGGCTATGATCACGTCGGCCTTACCGAGGCGGATCAGGTTCATCGCGTCTATGAGCGCGTGGGAGGAGGAGGCGCAGGCCGAGACCGTCCCGTAATTCATGCCGCGCATATCATACTTTACCGCTATAACTCCGGCGGCGATGTTGCCGATCATCTTGGGGACCATAAAGGGCGAGAAGCGCGGTTTGCCGGTGCCGGACTGGGCGTACTTGAAGAGCTCTTCCTGCAGGGTGTTGATCCCGCCTATCCCCGAGGCGAAGATGACGCCCCAGCGGTAGGGGTCGCGGGAGCAGCCGCACCAGCCGAGCCCCGCGTCGTCGTAGGCCTGCGCGGCGGCGGCGACGGCGTACTGGGTGTAGAGGTCCATGGATCTGGCCTCTTTGGCGTCGAAATAAGCGGCCGGGTCGAACCCCTTTACCTCGCAGGCGAAGCGCGTCCGGAACTCGGAGCAATCGAACCGCGTGATCGGCGCGGCGGCGCTCTTACCCGCCAAAATGGCCTCCCAGGCCTCTTTTTGGGTGTTTCCGACGGGGGATATCATACCCATTCCGGTGACTACGGCCCTGTTTTGGTCTGTCATGGCGCTCCTTACTGCGTTATTTGACGATCAACCGCGGGGGGCGGGCGGCAAAAGCCCGCAAACCGGAATTCCGTTGTCGATCACTATTCACTATCAATAAGTAAAAATAATTCACATATTAATAATAAAAATAATTTCCGTATACGGCATAATGTATATTATTTGTTCTATGAACAAAGATATTAACCCCAATACCGGCCTGCCGCAGGACGAATCAGAGCGGCAGCTCTACATTCACCAGAAGCTGGACATCATCGGCCAGCTTGCCGGCGGTATTTCCCATAATTTCAATAACCAGCTGACCGGCATCATGGGGTTCGCCAACCTCATAAACATGCGCTCGGAAGACACGAACATCAAGCGGTTCGCCGAGGAAATTCTGGGAATCTGCCGCCACGCCGGTGACATGGTGCGGGAACTTCTGATGTTCGCACGCTACAGGCCCACGGCCACGACCGGCACCGACGTGCACAACGTCATCCTGACGATCGTAAGCCTGCTGTCAAACAGCCTCGACAAGCGGATCGTCATCAAATACAACCTGAACTCGGAACACCACGTAGTTTTGGCCGACGCAATGCAGCTCCAGAGCATACTTCTCAACCTCGCGCTGAACTCGAAAGACGCTATGCCCAAGGGCGGCGATATGCTCTTCTCGACCGAATTCGTAGATGCCTCGCGAATCGGCACCGGCGACGACACTAAGTACCTCGACCCCGCCACCGCGCAGAACGGCGCGATACGGATAGAGGTATCTGATACCGGCAGCGGCTTCGGCCCCGACGTGACGGCACGCCTCTTCGAACCCTTCTTCACCACCAAAGAGCGCGGGCACGTAGGGCTCGGACTGGCGGCAGCCTACAAGTTCGTCAAGCTGATGCACGGGTCGATCAACATCAACAGCGTTTTGGGCGAGGGGACATCCGTGGTCGTAATGCTCCCCATCCACATCGCCTCGGCAGACGCCGCCCCGGCCGAGGAAGCACATAGCGAAAACGTACAGAGCGCCCCCGCCAAGAAAATGAAGAAAAGCGGAGGGACGATACTCCTGGTCGATGACGACAAAGGCATCCGCGACAGCCTCTCCGCGTTCCTGCGGAGCACCGGCTACAGCGTGTTCACCGCTGAAGACGGGCAAGACGCCGTGGAGAAATACAAAAACACGCACGCGAGCATAGACATGGTGATAATGGACATGGTAATGCCGCGGATGGGCGGCAAGGACGCCTTCGTCAAAATGAAAGAGATCAACCCCGAAATAAGGGCGATCGGGATCACCGGGTTCACAAACCACAGCATCACGGAGATGACGGCGTTGGGGATGAAATTGGTGCTGCACAAGCCGTTCGCGTTTGAGGAATTGTCGAATGTCGTCGCAGAGTATATTTAAGGATTGGGCTTAAACCCTACTATCCCCTTCACTTCCGATATAAACTCGCCGATGTCCTTGAACTTTTTGTAGACCGACGCGAATCTGATGTAAGCTACTTCATCGAGCTCGTACAGTTCGGCCATTACCATCTTACCTATTTCGGAACTCGGCACCTCGGTCTTGCCCATCGCCTCTATGCGGTTCTCGATTTTGTCTACGATGCTCTCTATCTTTTTTGTGCTGACAGGCCGCTTCTTACAAGCAGACATAAGGCCCTGCATGAGCTTTTGGCGGTCGTAAGGCTCGCGGCGCAAGTCGCTCTTTATGATCGTCATCGAGACGTTCTCGATGTACTCGTATGTGGTAAAACGGCGCGAGCAGTCGAGGCACTCGCGGCGGCGGCGCACTGCGCGGCCCTCCTTGCTGGTCCGCGAATCTACTACCCGGTCTTCCTGATGCCCGCAATGTGGACAACGCATCGCAATAACACCTCCGTAAAAATTAACCCACACATCATCAACATAAAATCCGCGCGGCACAAACTTAAAATTCGGCCCGCAGCAACATAGACGCTGAACTCATATCCGGCGCAAACGCCGGTTCAAACCGCACACCTGAAGACAAGCCCTTGCGGTGGAATACCCGCAGGTCAACCGCCGATATAATCCTGTTCGCTACCAGCGCCCCAACAAAGAACGACGACACCACCCGCATATTGCGCGCCTTTTGGCGTATATCGTTGTACTTGTCCTGCTGACTCTCATCACCCCAGCGCCACCAGCTCAAAGGATCCAAAACTTGACCGGCAACTACGTTGTTTCGCGACAGCTCAATAATATCGTTGTACTCAGCTGCGTCCATGTACACCCCAACGTGCCGCCAGTATGCCTCGCCCGGCACCGGTTTTTCAATCCCTGCGTACATGGCCGCGTACGAGCGCGCATCGCTCTCCCGCTGGTTCGCAAGGCCGAAAAATACAATAGACCCGAAGATCGACGCCAAATCTATAGACAGATACGTCCACGCGCTCACCGGCTTATCAACGTAGTAGTGCCCCATTCCCGGCAGCACAACCGAAAGCCCCATAGCCAGTGCAATGCTGCGCTGGTTCCCGCCGGCCTTCACATCAAACAGATTAACATCGCCGGTTACTATCTCATCCTCCACCGCCAACTGCGCGGCAGCAGGAAACAACGCGGAGGCAATAAAAATCACCGCAGCAAAGAGAATTGCGACAGTTGCGCCCCGCACGGTCAAAACCTCACCCTAAGCATAAGCCCCGGCGATACTTCCGTGCCGGAGAACACATACTGCTGCGAAACGGAAAGCCTGTTCCACACGCTTCTTTCGTCACCGAGGAGCCTGGCATTGTAGGCCCGCGCGGTGAAACCCGCGTCTATAGCGCTCGCGATGTGGTTGAGCACGAGCGCGTAGAGCGTATAGTTTACGGCATCGTGGTACGAGTTGGCCTCCTCGACCATCGAATTATACTTGGCCTGATTGCCCGAGTAGCCGAGCAGCGGCCCGTCGAACACCCTGTTGCCGGCGTTGTCGAACACACGCACTACTAAGTAAAAAAAGTCGGGCATCTCGGTATTGTGTGCAGTGTTGTAGAGCACATACTTGCTCTTATCGGCACCTATAAGAGTGTCGGCAGCATCCGCAGAGAGTATCCGGTCTAAACTCAGCTCGTTATCGCTCCATCCGGGCGCGAAGTAGGAGCCGCGGATGCTTTCGTAGTAGTACGGCTGCTTCTTGCCGGCCGCATTGTAAAACGATGTGTCGTAGGGCGGGAAGAAGGTCCAGTCAGAAATCTCCTCGCGGTCTATGCGCTCCTCAAACTCTCTCTGCAGCTGCACGTCGTAAGCTTTCAGCCTGTCAACGTCAAAATTATCATCTGCAAACTTGTGCGCGTCGCGCTTTTTGGAATTGCCGACAGAGTTTAGGTACGCCGCGACACCGATGATAGCGGCCTCAGCCGCTCCAAACGCTCCGGCCTTAACGTAGCTGCGCGAGTAGGCCTGGCCCAAGCCCGGCACCAAAAGCGATAGGAGCATCGCAAGACGCGGCGAACGGTACTCCTTGAGATTCTGCGCGAAGTTGATAGTCCGGCCCTCCTCAATCACCACAGGGCCTGTCTCAACGGGAGCGGCTGCACTGACAGGCGCACCGCGCCGTCCGCCCGGTGTCGCAGAATGTACAGGGGCGGACTGATCCGCATGAACAGCCGCATCAGCGCCATCAACCGCGCCTTCACCGCCGGCGGCCTGCCCATCCGTACCTGTTGACAACTGCGACGGCAAATCAGCCGGTACTGTGTCCTTGGCGTGAACGGCGGGCTTGTAGCCGGCGAGAAGATCCTCTCCCTCGTCGTCGGCAAGAAGCGCATCGATGTCGCGGCCCCTCTGCGCGGGCTCGGCAGCTTTTTGGTCAACCGCAACAGATTCATGCTTAGCCGCAGCCGCACTCTGGGCAAATACCGCGGAAGACATGGCTGCGGCCCACAGCAGGCACGCCATCAACACAATACGACAATAATCCATAACACCCTCCGTCATCCGATATCCTACAATCCCAATACGTCTTTCATGGTATACTGCCCCGCCGGCCGCCCAGCAATCCATTTGGCCGCTACCACCGACCCGCGCGCGAAGATGCCGCGGTTGTGAGCCATGTGCCGCAGCTCAAGGCGCTCGCCGAGCCCCGCAAACATCACGGTGTGGTCACCGGTAATGTCGCCGCCGCGCACCGCGTGCATGCCGATCTCAAGCGGCGGACGCACCGTGCCGGTAATCATACCGCTGCGCCCGTTTACGACAGCTTTGTCGTAAGTCCGCCCCAGCGCGCCGGCCGCGATCTCGCCGAGCGTGCGGGCGGTACCGCTGGGCGAATCCTTCTTGAAGCGGTGGTGCGCCTCGATTATCTCGATGTCAAACATCCCGCCCAGTTTTTGGGCAACCATCTCCGTAAGCGAAAAAAGCAGGTTCACGCCAAGGCTCATGTTAGAGCTGACAATAATCGGGACCGACGAAGCGGCTTTTGCCGCGAGATCGTAGTCGTCCTTCTCAAGACCGGTCGTGCAGACAACCATCGGCATCTTCAGGCTGGCGGCCTTCAGCAGGTTCGAGCGGGTAGACTGGACAGACGAGAAATCAATCACCGCCGCGTTCTTCACGCCGGTCTCCTCTATCGACGGGCTTACCTTTACGCCGCCGAAATCCATACCCACGCACACGCCGTAGTCCTGGCCCATGTTAAAGTGTTCGGGATACTCGACACAGCCGGCAAGGCGGACATCCTTGTCCTCCGCAATCACCCGGGCGATCTCGATTCCCATCCTGCCAAGCGCGCCTACCAGAATAATGTCTGTTGACATATAGCATCCTGTCTGTTTATTTGTACGTCTTCCAAACCGCCATCAATTTCTGCATCGTAGCGTCTGATAACGGCGCGAGCGGGAGGCGGACGGGGCCGGCTGCAAGGCCCATCTCGTTCATACATGCCTTGACCGGTACAGGATTTGTATCGATAAAGACTATCTGCGATAACGGCAAAAGTTCTTCGTGCAGCTTCAAGGCACCGGCGTGATCGCCATTGAGGTACAGATCGACCATCTTGCTCATCCTGGCCGGGACTAAGTTGCCGATGACCGACACGATTCCGGCGCCGCCGCAGGCCAAAACCGGCAGCGTCATCCCGTCATCGCCCGATAATACAGTGATCCTTCCGGCGACGCGGCGGTGGATGTCGGAAATCTGGGTTATGTTGCCGCTGGCCTCCTTGACCGCGGCGACCTGCGGGATCTCGCAGAGCCGCTCCACCGTCTCCGGCAGCATGTTGACCCCCGTCCGCCCGGGAACATTGTAAACGAGCATGGGGATATCGACCTCGGATATCGCCTTGAAATGCCGGTACAGCCCCTCCTGCGAGGGTTTATTATAGTATGGAGTGATGGTCATAATGGCATCAGCGCCGGCCTTCTTCGCGAACTTGGACGCCTCAATGGCCTCAGTCGTATTGTTCGACCCCGCCCCGGCAACCACCTGGATGCGCCCGGCCGCCTGCTCAATGGAGATCTCGACCACCCGCTTGTGCTCGTCCCACGACAAGGTCGCGCTCTCCCCGGTAGTGCCGCAAGGCACGATCCCGGCGACCCCGTTGGCCGCCAAAAAGTCTATATTGGCCCTAAGCCCCGCCTCGTCCAAGCTCCCATCGGCCTTAAACGGGGTAACGATAGCCACATAGCACCCGCGAAACTCAATTTTCCCGCCCATCCACAAGCCCCTCTTCCCAAGAATGTCGATAATTCAGATACAATCACATAATTTATATAATATAATAAAATGGGATGATGTTGCGGAAATTTATTCAAAAAAAGGGGCGCGATAAACAATCGCGCCCCTCACAACCATCAATCAGCACCTGTCAGTACCGATTAGCTCTCTTCTTTAACTACCCAAACCTTCAGCTTGGCATCAACGCCTTTGTGCAGCTCAATGTCAACCGTGTAGACCCCCAGCTGCTTGATGGCCTCCTCCAGTTTGACCTGCCGCTTCTCGATGTTATGCCCTTCTTTCTTGAGGAACTCGGCGATATCGAGCGCGGAGACCGACCCGTAGATCTGCTCCTCCTCGCCGACCTTGACCGCGATCGTGCAGGGCAGCTGCTCGATCTTGCCAAGGAGCGCGCGCGCTTCCTCGACCAGCTTCGCCTCGCGCTTTTCGTTGGCACGCTTGGAGTCGGCCACGAGTTTCTTGTTCCCCTCGGTCGCGACGACCGCCACGCCGTTGGGGATCAGGTAGTTACGCGCGTAGCCGTCCTTCACGGAGACGATCTCCATCGCCTTGCCGAGCTTTCCGAAATCTTTCTTGAGTACTACTTCCATTTTATATCTCCTCCATCACTTTTGTCTGTTATTATTTCATGTTCTCGGCAACAAACGCGAGCAGGCCCAAATGCCTTGCGCGCTTGACCGCGGTGGCCAAAAGCCTCTGATTTTTCGCGCTGACACCCGACAGCCGCCTGGGCACGATCTTGCCGCGCTCCGTAACGAACTTGCCGATGATTTTGATGTCCTTGTAGTCAGGCGCCACCTTGTTCTGCTCGAACCAGCAGACTTTCCTTGTCCTTCTTTTGGTAAATGCCATATTTTATCTCCGTTTTATTCGGTTTTTGTTATGATGCCCGAATGAAATCATACGTTTTTTTCATCCGGCACCCTGCGGGCGGTTAAAATCCGCCCCTGCAATGCCTATTTAGCGCCGGCCGTTGCCAGAAACGGCAATTAACGCTCGTCCCTGTCGTCGCGGTCGTCCCGGTCCATATCGTCGCCGTCGTCCGCGCCCTCGGCCCTTTCGAGCTCGACCTTCTCCTTGCGGACGGCAAACGCCGCGCGCGCTTCCTCATTCTTGAGGTCGCGGACGACAGTCAGGTGGCGCAGGACGTTTTCGTTCAGCTTGACGTGCTTCTCGAACGCCGCCGGGACGCCGCCCTCGGACTTATAGTTGAAGATCACGTAGTAGCCGATCTTCTTCTTTTTGATGGTGTAGGCGAGCGGACGCTTGCCCCACACATCCGCGTTTTCAAACTCAGCGTTGGCTTTGAAGAAATCTTCAAGCTGCTGCTGCTCCCTCTGGATCGCGTCGTCGGCAAGGGTGCCGTCGATCACGACCGCAGTCTCGTAGGGTCGAATCACTTTTACTACCTCCTGTGGACGTTTGGCCCCGAAATCAAACGCCTTTTTGCAGACGTTACGTCCCGGAGCAGGTTTATATCAATTATACTTGTTCATCGCGGTATCGATACCGTTCTCTATCATAAAATCGACGGCGTCCGCCGCGACCTTGATGACCTTATCGACCTCTTCGCGCCCGCTGTCTTCAAAGCGCCCGAGGACGAAGTCTATAATGCTGATCCCTGCCGGTAATGGCCCGATACCTACGCGCAATCGAGGATAGTCCGATCCTATTGCCGCTGATATGGACTTGAGGCCGTTGTGCCCGCCGGGCGATCCGTCCTTGCGGAAGCGGAGTTTGCCTAAGGGGATGTTGAAATCGTCAACGACTACAAGGCAGTCAGCCGCGGTCAGTCCGTATCTGCGGACAAGCGCGCCAACTGCATCACCGGATAAATTCATATACGTGAGCGGCTTGACGAAAAGGACCGGTTTTTTGCCCGGGCCGCACATCATCAGGCGGCAGACGGCCTCGCAGATCTCCTTTGAGGGGGATACTAAGGTATCGACGGCGCAGAGGCGGTCGATTACCTCGAAACCTATGTTGTGGCGGGTCCCCGCGTACTTGCCGCCGGGGTTGCCGAGGCCGAATACTAATAATTCGGGCCTGGCCTCCGGCTCACGTTTTCCAAAGAGCCAATCTAAAATTCCCAAGCGTCCCTNCCGCCTTCCGTATNCCTGCCTGCGGGCGGCCGCGCAGGGCCGCCCATACATCGGTCTAACAGATTATTTCTTGCCGGCCGCCGGTTTCGCCGCTGCCGCCGCAGGCTTGGCAGCGCCCGCTGCCGGGGCCGCCGCTGCCGCCGCCGTGGCTTCCTCTTCCGGCGTCTTCGCCGCAGCCTCGCGCGTCGGGTGCGTTACCACCGCGAGCACGTCGTCCGGCGAGTGCTTGAGCACTATATTAGGAATAGAGATGTCGCGCACGTGGACCGAGTCGCCGATGCGGAGCGCCGACACGTCTATCGTCACCTTCTCGGGGATGTCCGCCGGGAGGCACTCGATCTTGACCGCCTTGAGCGGGTGGCCCAGCACGCCGTTGTCGTCCTTGACGCCTATGGGGATGCCGGCGAATTCGAGGTGCACATCGACGGTCACCTTCTCCTTCATGTTTACGTGCATAAAGTCGAGGTTGAGATAGACGTCGTCTTTGAGGACCTTGCGCTGAATCTGGCGGATAACCGCGATGGAATCGCCCCCCAGGCCGAGGTCAAAGAGGTGGGAAGTCTTCTTGCCCCGCACCACCGTCGCGAAATCCCTGTGGGGGACCTCTATGCTCTTAGCCTCGATGCCGTGCCCGTAGTACACGGCTGGGATCCACCCCTGCGCACGCGCCTTGCGGGTGTAGGACTTGCCGGACCCGGTCCGCTCACGTGCCTGTAACTTAATGATTTCCACTTCACTGCCTCCTATACAACAAACGCGTTTTGTATTAATACATTATATATAATTTCCAAAAACTCCGCACTCCGAACTAAAAACTCCAAACTCATCAAGTGGCAGGGGCGGAAGGATTCGAACCTCCGAATGTCAGAACCAAAATCTGATGTCTTAGCCGCTTGACGACGCCCCCGCGAACTTTAAGTTTTAGGGATAATCTGTATAATATACCTTATGACATCAAAAAAAGCAAATTTTTTTGGGAAAATGTTTCCGCCCGCAACCGCGGGGGGTGCAGCCATCCCCTACCGCCTTATATAAAACTCGCTCGCCGCCCCCACCGCCACCATCGGGCTGATCCCAACATCTGTCACCCGCGAAAGCGGAGGCCCCTCTCTCAGCTTCTCCACTAACCGGTCCACGTCCTCCTGCGCCCCCTCGACCTCCAATTCCACATCCCCGCCACGCAGGTTCCGCACCCACCCGCTAAGCCCGAGCGACTGGGCGACATCCCGTGCGAAGTACCTGTACCCTACCCCTTGAACCCGGCCCGCAACAGTTATGTGATATCGCTTACTCTCCATGCGGCTCCCCTACTTGCGGGTGAAGAAGTTTATGATTATCGTCAGCGCGAGGCTCAAAAGGACCGACGTCGCCACAGGGATGTAGACCTTAAAGCGGCCGCTGCCGATCTGGACATCGCCGGGGAGGCGGCCCAGAGGGATCTTGTCGGACAGCACAAAAAGGAAACCGACTATGATTATCACCGTGCCGGCGATTATCAGGAACTTACCCGGTTCTACCCAGTTCATAATCTCTAATCTCCATTGTCGAAAAGGTCCGCCGCTGCAGACGTGTGCTGCTGCGGGGGGACCTTGTTAAAGTATTTGTACGTTTTCATAGTTACCTCGCGCCCGCGCTGCGTGCGCTTCAAAAATCCCGACTGTATCAGGAACGGCTCGTACACCTCCTCAATAGTATCCGGCTCCTCCCCCACCACCACCGCGACCGTGCCAAGCCCAACCGGGCCGCCGTTGTAGTGCTCGATGATCGACAGGAGGATGTTCCTGTCCATCTCGTCGAGCCCGGACGCATCGACCCCAAGCAGTTTCAGCGTCTTATCGACGATTTCGACCGTAACCGTACCGTCCCCCCGCACCTCCGCGACATCCCGGCACCGCCTCAGGAGCCGGTTCGCGATGCGGGGCGTACCCCGCGCCCTCTTCCCCAAAGCCAGCGCCGCAGCCGGGTCGCAGTCAACATCCAAGAGCGACGCCGAGCGGATTATCACCTTCTGCAACTCCTCCGGCGTGTAATACGCCAGACGGCACACATACCCAAACCGCGCGTGCATGGGCGACGTCAGCATCCCGGCCCTCGTAGTCGCGCCAACCAGCGTAAACGGCTTCAGGTTCAGCCGGATCGACCGCGCCGCCGGGCCGTCGCCTATCGTTATGTCAAAAACAAAATCCTCCATCGCCGGGTAGAGCGACTCCTCGACGACCCGGTTCAGCCGGTGAATCTCATCAATAAACAGTATCTCCCGCTCCGACAAATTCGTCAGGTTCCCGGCAAGGTCGCCCTTCTTCTCGAGAACCGGGCCGGACGTAGTGTGGATGCCAACGCCCAGCTCGCCGGCCAGGATCCGGGAGAGCGTCGTCTTGCCTAACCCCGGCGGGCCGCAGAAGAGCACGTGGTCGAGCGCCTGCCCGCGCTTCCGGGCCGCCTCCACAAATATCCGCAGGTTCTCCTTTATCGCCTCCTGCCCCACGAAGTCGGAGAAGCGTTCCGGGCGCAGGGCGTTGTCGAACTGCTCCTCGTCGGCGCCGGATTGGCCGGCGGATACGATCCTGTCTTCGTCACGGTCCATCTATGTTTTTCCTGAACAGCGTTATCTCTATATCAAACAAGGGAGGGCACACAGGCCCGCCCCTACAGTAATCAATACATTATATTACCTGCAACGCCATGCGGATCCACTCCTCGACCGGGGCGCCGGCGCCTATCTCCTGCTCCACCCTCGCTATCGCCTTGGCCACCTGCTTGTCGTTATACCCGAGCGTCATCATCGCCGCGAACGCCTCGTCCCTGTGCTTGGGGGGCTTGCCGGATTTTTTGGACGGGGAGGACTGGATGTGCTCGACGCTTGTCGCGTATGCCTTGAATTTATCCCTCAATTCCAGCACCATCCGCTCGGCGGTCTTGGGGCCCACGCCGGGGATCTTCCTAAGCCCCGCCACGTTGCCGGTGTTGACGTACGCCACCAGATTATCCACCGACACCCCCGACAATATCCCCATCGCCACGGAGGGGCCTATCGAGTTGACGGTGATGAGATGGCGGAAAATCTCCCGCTCCGTTGAGGATGAAAATCCGTACAGAGTTACGCTATTGTCATGCCCGCTGACGTTGTAATGGATCAACACCTTGACCTCTTTACCCGGCTCCGGCAGTTTCTCGTAGGTGGATATGGGGATAGTAACCGCGTACCCCACTCCAGACGCCTCAACGGTAACGTGCGTGATCTCCTTGTCCGTAAGGATGCCGCGGATGTGGTCTATCATTCTGCTATTGTCCGTTAATTATTATCGCGATAATTTAAAGTTATACGTTATTAAATTATTAATAAGCCGATTTACCGGCCACCATCCCCCCAACAACTATTTTTTTACAGCCGGCAGCATAGCCGCCCGCCCTATATTGTGAAAATCGCACATCGCCACAGCCAGCGCGTCATACGCATCCTGCCGCAACTTCTCCGCAGGCGGCTTTAAAAGCATCTTCACCATATACTCCACCTGATCCTTCTGAGCGTTCCCGTTGCCCGTAACCGACTTCTTGATCTCCCGCGGGCTGTACTCCGCGACCTCGCACCCGCGCTGCGCCGCCGCCAGCATCGCCACCCCGCGTGCGTGCCCTAACACAAGCGTCGTGTGCACGTTCTTGCCGTAAAACGCCTCCTCTATGGCCACCCGCCCCGGCGAATGCTCCTCAATCTTCGCGCTCACGCCGTCATATATGATCTTCAAACGCTTGTGCAACGGCTGCGACGTATCGGTAACTATCACCCCGCAATCGGCCCACGCCACAGTGTTGCCGGCAACTTTGATCACACCGTACCCCGTCGCCGCGGTCCCGGGGTCGATTCCTAAAATCACCACCGACAACCCCCTTGCACCCCTGCTAACTTAAGTCAAATCCGGCGTAGACGTGCTGCGCGTCGTCGAGGTCGTCGAGCGCGTCAACCAACTTCATCACCTTCGAGCCGCTCTCCTCGGTCAGCATCACCGGATTGTCAACCACCTTCGTAATCTCCGCCGACGACGGCTCGAGCTTGGCGTTGACCAGCGCCTCGCGGACCGCGTCGAACGTGTCAACCGTCGTTGTGATCTCGTACTCCTCGCCCTCCGACGACATATCGTCGGCGCCGGCCTCAAGCACAAGCTCCATGATCTCGTCCTCGCCAATCGCGTCCTTGGGCACGGTGATTATGCCCTTGGTGTTGAACATCCTGGCCACGCAGTTCGTCTGGCCGAGGTTCCCGCCGTACTTGGTGAGCAGGTGGCGCACCTCCGCAACAATCCGGTTGCGGTTGTCGGTCACGACCTCTATGAGGATCGCCACGCCGCCGGGCCCGTACCCCTCGAACGTGATCTCCTCGTAGTTGACGCCGTCGAGCTGGCCCGTCCCCTTCTGGATAGCCGACTCGATGTTCTTGTTGGGCATGTTGGCCCCGCGCGCCGCCGAGATCGCAGTGCGCAGGCGCGGGTTGGAGTTGGGGTCGCCGCCGCCCATGCGGGCAGCGATCGTGATCTCACGGATGAAGCGATTGAAGAGCTTGCCGCGGGCGGCGTCGGCCTTGCCCTTCGCCCTCTTAATTGTCGCCCATTTAGAGTGTCCTGACATAGATAATACCTCTATTTTATTTGGATAGTGATGTTTATAATAAAAGTTATTAAAATCAAAATCAATGTCAAAATCAACACCACAATATAATATCCGCGCACCGGTTTATGGTTGTTTTCCCTCTAATTCTTCTACCGGGACTTTTTCTATCCCGGGCAGAGGGGTCCCTAAGAGCGTTTCGGCTACGGTTTCGAAGTTTGGGGTGATGTCGGAGACGAGGAATTTGCTTGCTTGCAGGCCGGCTGCGTCTTCCCCCGCGGACATGCCCATCGCCTGAAGGATGTTTTGGGCCTCCTTCGCCGTCCAGAGGGCGCTGTCTACCAGCTGTATGCGGTTGCCCACGGTGCTCTGGATTACTTCCATCAGTATGGGGTAGTGGGTACAGCCGAGGATCAGGCAGTCTACCCCGAGGTCTACCATCTCGTAAAGGTAGTGCTGGACGGCCATCCTCGTGATATCGCTGTCGATCAGCCCCTCCTCCACTAACGGGACGAACAGGGGGCAGGGCTTGCCGTAGACTTTTATGCCGGGGTCTATGTTGTTGATTGCCCTGGCGTAGGAGCCGGAGCGGATCGTCGCGGCGGTGCCTATCACCCCCACCCGCTTTTCGGCGCTGCGCAGGGCCGCCGCACGGGCACCCGGCAGAACCACGCCTATCACCGGTATGTCCTTGATGTGCTCCTGCAGGTAGTCCATAGCCACCGACGAGACCGTGTTGCAGGCCGCTATCAGCAACTTAACGTCCATATCCTTCAATACCCTGGCGTCTTGCAGCCCAAAGCGGCGGATCGTCTCCTCCGACTTGCTGCCGTAGGGCACGCGCGCGGTGTCGCCGAGGTAGATGATGCGCTCGTTGGGCATCAGCCTGAAAATCTCTTTGGCGACCGTAAGCCCGCCCAACCCCGAATCAAAAACGCCTATCGGCCTTGAATCTATCATTATATTGCCCCGTCCCCCCCTTTAAATGATACATCTTCATCCTGCCGTACCCCCACCCAGGGCTAAAGCCCTGGGCTACAGAGCTTTACACCCCTATGGGGTGTAATAGATTGTAATTCTACGTATACCGCAATCCGTCACAGGCCTTCCACCTGCTTCTTAAACTGTATGATGGCCGCGTTCAGCGCCGCCGCCTGCTGGTACTGGGTGCGCTTGTCGGAGAGAAGCGTCTCCTCGGCGGTGTTCGAGATGAAACCCACCTCCACCAGCACCGACGGCATCAGCGCGCCGTTCAGCACGAAAAAATTCGCCTGGCCAACACCGAGCTGCAACCGCGGGATCGTCTTGACATTCGACCCCAGCGACTGCTCTATGATAATGCTAAGGTCCTGGCTCTCCCGCAGATACTCGGCCCCGGCGATGCTGTTCAGCACGTCCTGCAGCGCCGTGTAGTTCTGTATGCTCTCCTTGCCCTCAAGCTCGATGACGGCGTTCTCGCGCATAGCCACCATCTTGTCCTCCTCGTTCTTGGCGTGCGACAGGAAGTACACCTTGTACCCTTTCACAGCGTCGCGTTTCTTCTTGTCGCCGTCGATCGCGTCGGCGTGTATGCTCACGAAGATGTCGGCACGCTTGTCGTTGGCAAACTTTGTCCGGTCGCGCAGAGGGATGAATACGTCCTTCGAGCGCGTCATGTGTACCTTAAGCCCCGCCTTCTCAAGCATTTTCTTGAGCTCCAGCCCAATGCCCAGCACCACGTCCTTCTCCATAACGCCGGTGGGGCCTATCGCCCCGGGGTCCTTCCCGCCGTGGCCGGGGTCGATCACGACCGTGCGGATCCCCGAAATGTCGTGCGGAACCTGCGCCGGCGGCGCGGAGGGCTTTTTCTGCTCAATCTTCGGCCGCAGCGCCACCATCAGCGTGCGCTTTGCCGCGTCATAGTCTACGTGCGGGGTCTCTATGGCGTGATTCAGGATGAACGATACCTGCGCCGACCCCTCGTACTGCACCGTAAACGCCGAATCGATAACCCCGGCGCGCAGCTTGCGGCGGATAGCCTTGGGATCAATACTGCCGCCGCTGAAATTTATCGCCAGATTGGGGTGAAAATAGGTAACCTCGTAAGGGAGCGAATCCGCCAGAACTACGGAAGCGACCGTGCCGTTCTGCTTGGCCTCGGTAGATATCGATAAAACCGTATGCGTCAAAGGGTTAAATGTGATCGCCGCCGCATTGGCGTCCCACGAGACCCTGCCGGGGTACTTAACGCTCAGTATCCGGGCCAGATCGGGGACAGGCAGATACAGGAGCGAATCCCTCTGCACCGGCGGGAACGAGAGGATGGCGACGGAAGTATCAGCCGCGTAAAAATAGTTGTCCCGTATGAACAATATCCTGCCGCGCTCGTTGGCAAGGATCAGCCTTCCGGAGGATAAATTGTACAACTGGCTGAACCCGGCCTGCTGCGCGACCCCCGCCGCCGGCACCCAAACCACACCGCCCCGCTCGAAAGAGGGCACGGCAACCGTCTTGCCGCCGGAACGAACCGAGACGCCGGCGCCCGCCGGGACCGCGGCGATAACAAGCAGCACCAGCGCGAAGCACAAACCGCGCGCCGGCCGAACACATGCGCCCGGAGATATTTTTATCGTACCATCAACCATAATCACCCCCGCCATACAAAAACCTACCTCTTTTTTACAAGTTGAGCGATCCTCTTCTTCGCTTCCTGCTCGGCAATCTTCTGCCGCTTGTCGTAGTTCTTCCGCCCCCGGCACAGCCCAAGCTCTACCTTCACCCACTGCTCCTTGAAGTATATCGCCAGCGGGACAAGCGCCAGGTGCTTGCGCTCCACCTCGTTGCTGAAAAACGCTATCTGCCTCTTGTGCATCAACAGCTTACGCCGGCGCATAGGCTCAGGCGTGTAGGCCCCGCCGCGCTCGTAGCCGCTTATGTGCAGGTGGTGCACGTACATCTCGCCCTGAATGCAGGTGGCGTAGCTGTCGGCTAAGTTTATGCGCCCGGCGCGGATAGACTTCACCTCGGCGCCTGTGAGCATTATCCCGGCCTCGACCTTGTCTAAGACCTCGTAGTCGTGGTAGGCCTTGTTGTTTTTGGCTGAGATCTTCATAATTATATAAAGATAATAAATCGCGGGGGGCTGTGGGGCAGTTTTTTAAAACAATAAGGAGTGTTCACTAATAAGAGTACCCGCCGCCCGGCTTCGGGGACATCCGCTTCAACGGTACGCGGGTAAGTCAAAACCCCATGTAAACGGGCTTTTGATTTACCCCAACAAATCCATAGTAGCGCCGATAACGCTATTCTGAACCCGTACAGCCTGGGCGTTGGCGGTGTAGGTGTTGCGCTGGTTGGCCATGTCGGTCATGTCGCGGGCCAGGTCGGGCCGTTCGGTGCCGGCGGCGTGGACCTCGGTGCCGGTACCCACTGTGCGGGTCTCGGCGGCCATGGCGGAAGCGCCGGTAGTGGACTCGAACGTGTCCCGCGGCGCGGCGGCAGTCCGGGCAGGGGCGGTTTCGGCCTGCTGGAGGCGGCGGGCCTCAAAACCCTGTGTATTGACGTTCGCCACGTTGTGGGCGACGTTGTCCATCCGCAGCTGGGCGGCGTTCATGCCCGATACAGAGGCTGAAATGTTCATTTTTGACTCCTTTGAACCAGGGTCGGGATAAATACCGGCCCTATACTATAAATATAGTACATTTTCAGCCGAAAATCAAGCCCCCCGGAAAAAATAGCCGGACGGCCTGAAACGCGAATTGCATCAAATTAAACCTGACCGAAGGAAATTCACCCCGAAGAGGTCTTTTAGTTCCGGGACCGCCCGTAATTATCCGCTGTATGGATCTACCATTGCAAATTATTGGCTCAACACCCGATTTAGTGGAAAATACGGTTAATAGCGGTCGGTAAATTGGGGTTTAGCGGTGTGATGATGTTGCCGTTGGTTGTCTGCACCATGATTTACCTGATTAAAGGATTAACATGATTAAACGTCAAAAGATAACGTCAAAATCACCGATAATCCGGGTTTTGACGTTGATTTTTAATCAAGGA
>WQRV01000022.1 GCA_009786575.1 Chitinispirillia bacterium
AGACATGGTAGCATAAACTTCTTGACTCCTGTTCAAGCCGATGTGTATTTTCTTAAAAATGTAGCTTAAACTTGGGTGTCCATTTTATTGGGGGAATACCATAGGTACATTTGTGTAAGAAAAACCACGTATCGTTTTACCGTTCCCATCAAAATTCCCGGCAAATCCCTCACTGTACCCAATCGGAATCCATCCAAGACCTTTATTAAACTGTGTGCCGACACCGTACCCCGTCAAATTTATATCATTAGCAAGCACTATGGTCTTCCCCTTAAAGCCGATTTTATCATCATTAACTAACCGCGCCAAACCAGCCAGTTGCGCAGCAGTGGAAATCTGAAACGTATCCGCCTCCTGATTACTGGTATACCAGACGATATTTTGCTGCTGCGCATCCGCCGCAGCCCAGCTACTTAAGATTATCGCAGCCACAGTTACACCTAAAAAGCGGTATTTCAAACACTTCGACATTTTAATCCCCTATCCTTATGAAAAAAGTCATATACATTAGTCAAGTTTTTATTTTTGAAAAGTCTTAAAATAAAAACTCTATATAATCTGTTCAAAAAAGTGAGGCCACCTCGCATTTAAGGCGCATCCTGTCTTCAGATAAAATAATGTTTTATTAGCAAAAAAACAAGTTTTTTTGCAATTTCCCCCATTTTGCTTGTTTTTTCTGTTTTTAGCCTTGTTTTAGGCCGGAAAAGCCCTTTTGGCAGCCTTCGGCGCGGCAGCAGGGCGGGTTTCCCCCATTTTTGAGGCCGAAAAGCGGCTGCCTCCCCCTCAATCTAATGAAGAAAAAGACGCCCGCAACAGAATTTTTTGCTGCCGCACGAGCGCGAACAGGCCGGCGGCCCGCAGTTGGCGCAGCCACGGAGAAAAAACTCTTTTCTCTTGCTTTTCCTATGTTCGTTAATATATATTTACGGACATAGGGCAAGCCGCACGGCCCAAATCCGAAAACCTTAAACTGGAAGAGGAAAATGTCTACGAACACGACGGAGCATCGGGAGGGAGAGTTGGTGGAAGGGGAATTACCTGGCGAGCCAATCACGACGCGGGACGGTTACAGGGAGGAAGCGGAGCGTTACATGATGACATACCGCCCTAAGGAGTACCGGCGCCTGAGGACATCGGGGAGACTGGAGGAGACGCTCGACCGGAGGATGATGCAGTACGACAGACATCTTCAGAGGTTGGTGAGTGCGGGGTATCAGCACCACGAGATGATGAAGATATTGTTGCCGCTGTACGTGTACCCGGCCCCGGAAGCCGGGGATGGAAGGCCGGTAAGCGTTTTGAATGAGGCAAGCGCCGGCAACATTGACCGAAACAAAGGAGCGCAGGATGAAAACAAAGTTTGTTGTAATCAACGAGGGCAACAAGACCGTCTGCGCAGGCGGCCGATCGCGGTTGTATGACCGTTACTAATGACGCAGATGCCGTTGTCGCGTCCATGCCCAATACCGGCAACGGCATCGTAAAAATAAAAATGCCGCCCGGGAACCATGGCGGACGGGCTTGAAGGCCGCCCAGGACACCGCCACTCCCCTATTCACCGGAACAGGCAAGTAGCCGTGGCGGACGGCCACCACGGGGCAACGAATTTGGCCTTAACATTCATTTTGACATCCAAATCCCTTTAGACATTCATTTTGACATTCATTTTGACCGGATGCCCCCTCCGCATCCCGCCCACACCCCCAAAAAACCCCTATTTTAAGCCATCAGACGAGTGGCACGATTTTTGCAGTGCCAGATCCTGCATGCAATTTTTTTTGATTCGGGATTACTAATAAATAAGGTACGCCGGCGGTTAGCGCAGCGTACCTCCGGCTATTGGTTTAAAAAATTGGAAGAGTGCGGAGAATTTGATCAAATGGAAAACGGTAACAAGATGCCCTATGTTGCGCCCGCGGCTACAACCAAAAAGCTCTACGTCGGCAACCTGCCCTACCACATAACTGAGGGGCAGGTACGGCAGCTGTTCCGCCGGTACGAGCCGATCCACTCGATAATCATGGTCGCCGACCGGGATACCCGGATATCTAAGGGTTACGGGTTTGTGGAACTTGAGCCTAAGAAGGCGGAGATCGCCATGGACGAGCTGGACCAGAAGTGCTACATGGGGCGGAATATCAAGGTGAGTAACGCGACGGGGGTCCACGCCAAGAGGGACGACGACATTTGGGCCGGGGGGAGGTGTTGTTTGAGCTGCCCGCTGGTGCGGGCTGTGGGCGCGAGGATGATGGAAGAGGCTCCCCGCGCCGTGAGCGCATAGCACATTGGCGCTTAGGCCATGGCGTTCGCCAATTTTCCGGCCAGCCGGTCGATGAACTCGCCGGTGTTGTAGTGGCCGGAGTTGATCTTCACCTTGGCTTCGGCGATCTTTTCGGCCCTTTCGTCGGGCTGCGCCTTGACCATAGACGATATAATCTGCGTCTCGCCCTTGGCCGCCCGCTGCTTTTGACCGTCGGCAGACAGCTCGGAACGGTCGGTGACGCCTGCCTTGGCGACGGGCTGCTCTTTGTCCTGTTTGCGGGCCGAACCGTCAATCTTGCGCAGTTCGCTCTGCATTGCCTGAGAGATTTTGTTGATTTGCATGGTTCTCCGGCTCCTTTCGATATCCTGTATATTATATCGGCATTTTTACGTTATGACTTTAGATAAAAATAATTCGTTTTACATAAAAATGCAAAATTTATTGAAGATACGGCTAAATATTATGCCCCCCTAACCCCAAAACACCCTTTTTCAGGCCATTTCAGCCATTTTTTATCAGGCCGCCTCACCAAAAGCCGTCACGGCATCAAATGCGCCGGCATAGCCGCCGCAGCCCCGAATCCGGGCAGTCGCTCGCGCCGCCTGCAACGGGGCCTGATCTCCCGCCCCGCATAGACCTTGTTACGCCCGGGTTCAGCGCAGCGCAATTAAACACATCGCCGCCGTTAATATATCCAACGATGCCTCCAACCAGCGCCTGACGCCGCTCAGGGCTTTTATTTTGATTTTCCGGCCTTTCCATCGTCCGTTGCGGCCTGTTTCTCAGCGTCGGGCTTGTCTTCCAGAGACCAAAGCGTGTAGCCGTCTATGTAGAGGCACACCCTGCCCCTGCCGTCGGCTCTGCACTCCCACTTGGGGGAGAATCTGGCCTCAATGTAACCCTTGGGGGCGGGGAACTTGTCTACCTGTTTCCTCAGGGGAGTGTTTTTTATATCTCTGTACAGCACATAGACTTGCGCCGGGTTGAACGGGTCGAACGAGAGGCGTTTTGTGAGCGTGTAGGTTCCGTATGAGCAGCTTTTGTACTCGTCTATAAGTTCGCCCTGCCTCTCGTGGCACGGCAGCGGGCAGACCAAAAGGACCGCCGCGTAAACGTACAGGAATACGGGAACCAGCCCCACAAACGCGCCGGTGAGCAGCAATTTGCTCTTTTTGCGGACGCAGGTCCAGAATATCTCCGTAATGGAGAGCAGTATCAGCAGCCAGAGGGCCACATTGACGGCGCCGTAGCGGAACGAGCACTTGTTCAGGTCTAAGATGAAAGAGGTCAGCAGCAGGGCTATATAAAAAATATAGCGCCCGCCCCTGTACGGGGCCCGGCTGACCGCGAACCCCGCAAGCATCATCACCACAATTAAAAACCACTCCAAAACGCCGTGTACCGATTCCATTATTTCTTCTTGTCCCTAATGATATAGACCCGCTGCCTGACCGCTCTCCTCTCCCCTTCCAGGTCCCTTACTACCACCTGAATGAGGTACGTCCCGGTGCCGACCAGCCTGCCTTTCATGTTGCAGCCGTCCCATGTCAGACGGTACTCCCCGGCATATTTTTCCACCGCCAGGTTTTTGCCCGTCATTGCCACGGTCCTGCCCAGAATGTCAAAAATCTGCACCTTAGGATCCAGCACGTCGAACGCCGTTTCAAGGAACGGCTCTACCGTAATCCAGATGCGCACATTATCCCTCGACGGGCTCGGGCCGGCCTTGATCACGTACTTTAGCCCGGGGAACTTGACCTTCAGCGCGACGGCCGTGTTGTTCACGTTCGTCTGCCCGTAGCCGAAGTTGTTCCGCACCTCGCCGGAAGGCTTTATTCTGACCGAGTCGCCCACCGCAGGGACCGGCGGGATACGGCCGGTGATGTCAATGATCGTAAAGTAGATCGTATTCCCGCCGTCGCGGCTGGCGTACTTAAGCCAAAGTACGTACGGTACGCCGCCATACGTGAACACAAACGGCGTTATAGTGCTGTCGAGGGCCACGACGGCGTACTTGTTGAATGTTATCCCGAGCGTGTCGCCCATTACGCCGGAGATGCTGTCTGAGAGCGTCGGGTAGTACACCGCTTCTATTATGACGGGCGCTACGCCGTCAATTATGGAGATCTCCCTGGCGGCCAGATAGCCGTGCTCCGCCGTGTAGTTCGCATCGGGCAGAGGAGGGCTGCTTATGATAATCTTGTAGTCATCCGACGCCGGATTAACGCCCCTGCCGCCGCTGAAACGGATAACTATCGTATCGCCCGCAAACTGCACCGAATCCGGGTTCACAGACGGCATCCCGGGCAACCTTATCAACTGGCTGAAGTGCCGCTTTATCGCCGCCTCGTTGGGCTCTATCAGGCGGGTGGCGGACAATACCAGCTTCACGCCCTGCGCAAGCCCGTTGCCAGCATCGTCAAAGAAAATCGCCGAGGCCACGCCTACGGACCTCAGCGGCTCGTATACGTAAGTGGCAACTTCCGCGCGCCTGTATCCGGGCAAGTACGCGGTCACCCACAATGTCGTGTGCGTCGTGAACACAAGCGGCTCGCCCGTGTAGCGGCGCGCGCCCAAAGAGGTTGAATCCGGAGACCCGGCGGTATTATACCAAATAGACGCGCCCTGCGAGGCCGCCCCGTTCAGGAGAGCGGAGAGCCTGACCGTAACCGATTCGGCGAACAGGCAGTCCTCCGGGTTCGCGCGTACGGTAAGGCCGGTCAGCAAGGTGCTGTCCTGCGGGTCATCCGGCGGGTCGTCCGGCGGGACGACGATAATGGGGGCGCTCGTAAACCTCGATATGACGTGATTGCCTACGGAGTCGCGCGGGTAGCCGGCGAGGTCGGCGTAGACGGTGTTGATGATCCTGCCGTTGCGGGCGGTGTCTACGACTCCGCGCCATGTGACCGTAAGGGAGTCGTTTGCGGCGAGCGCGTTTGCCGGGGCCGTGCCGGATACGACGGGCCACGAGATCGTGCCGCCGCTCACGGCGCCGGTCAGCTGCCGCGGCGGGGTAGTGTGGAGCTGGCCGGCGGCGGAGCCCTGTATATACCTGACGCCCCAGGGGACCGTGTCGCGGATCGTTACGTTGTAGGCGAGGTCGAAGTGGCTGGCCCAGTTGCGCAGCCACCCGTTAGCCTGGCCCTCGGCCATCGTGAACCTGACTCCGGCGTACCCGGCCTGAATGGGGATGCCTGTAAATACGTGCGCGGGTATGGGCGCGGTAATGTCGCCGATCCACATGAGGAGGCTGTCGTTCTGGAAGACGAGCTTGTAGTCGAACGAGTCGTCGTCGTTTACGCCGAACGGGCTGGGGACCTTGACCGGCGTTTGGCCGTTTGCCGTAAGCGTGACGTACAGCCCGTCCCACTGCGCGTCAAATTCCAGCTCTATGCGCCGGTTGGCGTTGTTGGGGTCGGAGCGCCCGAAGATGAATACGCTTGCCTGATACCGCTGCGGCTTTGCGCTCCCCGTCAGCACGCCGTTGGTGCCGTAGGTGAGGCTGTGGTACATATTTGTGGGGCCGTTGAGCGTTATCACGTCGCCCGTGCTGTTGACCCTGTTTGTGCCCGTGCCGGTCCACTGGCTTGGGGAAGTGCTCTTAACGGGGTATCCGTCTGTTTGTTTGTACGTAATGGTATATGAGATGGTGTCTCCGGCCCTGTACTGCTCTTCCTTGTCGGCCCGTTTAGACATATTGAGGGACTCCGGCTGCGGCGGGGGCAGCGAGTCGGTCGTTACCACGAGGACGGCGGTGCTTGAGAACGGGGACTCGCGGTCGGCGATGGCCCACGCGCGCGATGTGATGCGCATTGTGGTTACGCTCTGGGGCAGCGCGTCGGCGCGGACGGTGTACTTTATGCTCCCTTTCTCGCCTACAAGGAGCTTGGGGATTTTCCATGTGATAACGCGGCCGTCGGCGCTTATTGTGGGGGTTATGCCGAACGGGAGCGGCTCCAGAAACCGCTGGTAGGTAACGCCCGCGGGTATGGTATCTACGATTATGACGTTGTTGACTTCGCGTCCGGGCAGGGGGCCGTTGCCGAAGACGCGGCGCCAGGTGTAGCCGTCCCACTCCTCTATCAATATATTATTGACGGTAATTGCAGAGGCCGCTTCGCAGAGCTTGCGGTGGCGCGTTGCTACCGCGCGGCCCTGATAGTCGGGGTCGTAGCTTTCGGTGAAGTCGGGGCTTATGGGAAAACCCCAGTTTGCCATGTTGTCCGTAGCGGTGTTCACGACGGGCCGTGAGTCGAAAGACCAGTCGTTGCCCCAGGCGCGGTTGGAATAGGAGCCGGTATGCATCCGCCAGACAATTTTGAGCGGAGAGTCTACCCCGCGGTGTATGCGCCGGCCGCCGGTGCCGTCTTCGCTGCCCATGCCGTAGTAGTTTAAGAGAAACTGCGTAGGCGCGGCCATCGTGGCCCAGTTGGTATCGGTGCGGGCGGGCGACTCAGGATTAGCGAGCTGCAGTATGAGCCGCTGGTTCCACCTGCCCTTAGAGTCTTGTCCGGGGGTGATCATCTCATGCCGCAAGCCGTCTTTGACACCGGCGGTAAGGGAGGTCGGGATTACAATATCCGCCGGAGCGAGCCAGCCGTTACCCCCCAGGCTGGTAATGCTGTTATCAAACATAAAATAGGATACCCGGTAGTTGCCGTAATCTATGTAGGCCTCGTGCGCGTCGTTGAACCCTCTTATCATGAACGTGTGGTCTGTAGCCTGCGCGGCCGTGCCTTTGTGCCCGTAAGAGAAGTTGACCCCCGGCCGCCCGCCGTTCATCCAACCAGCCTCGGCGCTGTTCTCGAAATCGATCGTGTAGACCGCGTTCATGCCGGGGTTTATGGTGTCGCGGTAAACCGTCTTTTCGACCCGCAGCGCCCGCCGCGCTATGTCTACGCCGTTGCGCTTCATTACAGATGATATTTTGTTGGGGTACCCGTCGGACTCCCATCCCGGGCCGTTTGAGCAGGTGACCACGGCTTTGGTCTCGTAGCGCTTAAGGTTGGCAAACGGTATTATGACCTTTAAAGATAAGGTGCCCCTGGTCGGGTTGATGCCTGAAGCCGTTCTGAATCCGGGGACTGCGGGGAAATTCCACCTTACCGTGTGCGTGGCGGCGTCGTAGGTGCCGCCGCCTGTAGCGGATATGAAGACGAAGTCGCCGTGCAGCTTGTTGGAGATGGCTACGCTGCGCGCGGTGTCGGCGCCGTAGTTCCTGTAGTCTATTGTGTAGGTGATGGTGTCGTTCTCGAAAGCGTAGGTTTTATCTACATCCATATATACTTTCATGTTGGCCTGACGCTTCATGTTCATGGGGGCGTGGTGGTTGCCGGTAAGGACGTTTAGCCCAAGAAGCCTGAAGAAGCCGTGAAAATAAAACGGCGTGCTCGTCAGATACCCGTTGCCGGTCTCATCAACATCCCACTCAAGCTCCGCCTGCCTGTACATCTCGGCCATCAGGCTGTAGTCCTGCGATGTAACCGCCGATGGCGAGCCGGTGCCCTGCACCCAGTTCAGGGTAAAGACGGTCATGGCGTCGCCGCCGTCGGGGGGGTAGTAATATTTCAGCATAGACGGCCCCCACCAAAGCCCCTCGCCTATTATCGTTTCGCAGGTCTGGCCCCACGGCGACGACCGCCTGTCCCACAAAAAGCGCGCGAAACGGTCGCCGGCGTCCTTCAGGTACTTATTGGACTGGTTGCGTACTACGGCGTGCCGGGCCGGATCCCAGCTGAAATCGGGGTTGCCGTGCCAGACATAGCTTAAAATGGTACGCCACGGCGCACGGAAATCCTCGCCGTCGGAGAAGTTGGTAAACCGCACCGTCCCGTTGCTCGCAACCTCCGCCCACCCGGCAAACGGGATGTTCCTCGGACTCTGCTCGTGGTGCTTACCTATAAGCCAGTCGCTCGACGCCTCGGCGCGTTCGAACTGGCTGATGTTCCATGCGTACTGACTCGCGTTCTCGCCCCTCAAAAAGTTTGCGAACTGGCGGAAGTAGGCCGGAGCCGTATAGTCTATGTGCTGCATCCCGCCGCCGCCGAAGTTTGGCGGTTTGGTGATACCTATCGTGAGAAGGTTAGCCATCTGGCTCGCCCAGCTGGTAAGCTCGCCCCAGGTGTCGCCGCCCTTGAAGTAGCCGTCGAGCCCTATGTCGCCGGTAATAAGCGTGGCGTTGTTGCTCTGCCGAAACGACAGCGTGTCGGTAAGGCCCCGCAGCACCTTGATCACGTCGGCCCTGTAGGATATCCGGTTCCCGCGCGAGTCGTTTATCCCCATAAACTCGCCCCACTGCCTGTGGGCGATCAGAAGCGCCAGCGCTATGTCGAAGTCGCCGTCAGCCGCGCTGTTGTCGCCCGAGATGTTCTTCCAGCCGGGGAGCGTGCTGTAATCGTACGGCGGGGAACTCGCGCCGTCTATGTAGCGCGTAACATTGTTCATGGCGTTGTCATGCGTAAAGAGCCAAAGCCCGTCGAAGGTGGCCTTGTCGGCCATCATCGCCGCGGCGAGCATCGCGTATCCGGTGCCCTCCGAACAGTCGGGGTTCGACCTGAACTTCACGTAGCGCGTCCCGCCGAGCTGAGTGGTCCCCGCATAATCGGCCCGGTTCATCATAATCTGGTAAGCGTCGCGTATGGTCTTCTCCATCTCGGCGTGGGTCACCCCAGCGGAGGCCACTTTTGCTGCGTCATTGTTTACATAGTGGCGGCTGGCCAGATTGTGCAGGGTATCGCCATTCGCGTGCACATACGGCAAGAACTGCGGGAACGGGAACGCAGGGTCGCCGGAGTTGATCTGGACCGGGACAGCGGCCTGTGTTGGGATAGCCAGGGCTGCCGCCAGCACCGCTATAATATGAATAAGGGACAGCCGCGGTTTCTGCGGCGCCGGCGGAATTTGATGCGTTTTGTGCATTATTGGCGTTTCCTAAGCTATTCTATAGTATAGGGTGGTAATATCCTAGTATAAATATAATGGATTTTCCGTCCGTATGTGAAAAAAATTTGGTTTTTTAGTTATCCATGACTTATTATTACTATTATAGGGCGCCGTTTCGGACTACTTCCGCGAAGGACTCGTATATGCAGCTATCACCACAGCAGGCGGAGAAGCTACTGAAGGGGAACCACGCGTTTTCCCTTTGGAGTTTGTCTATGCTGATAACGCGCCTGAAGGGGGTCTACGACATAAACCCCACACCGGAGGTATTGGATTCCTGCTGCGGCGAGTTGAGCGCGTTTATCACCAAGTTCGCCAAGATTATGGGCAAAGACTACACGCTCATAGAGAAGCTGTAGTGCGCGGCGCCGTCCGTCCCTGTGTATTTGTTGACTGTGCTGATTTGGAGCAATAGCAATGACTTAGCAATGAACAAAGGAGATTTTTAAATATGTTGATGACGTTCGACGAAGTATCAAAGAGAATAACCGCCGGCGAGCTGCTTCACATAGCCGGCACCGAGGCCCTGCTGCGCAAGCTGCCTAAGGGCAACTGGGCGGGCGGCTCTACCGAATACTTCATGGACGGGGACGGCGGCAAGGTTTCGGGCGACCTGCTGTTCGTGACCGGTTTCCCCTACACCGATTTCGCGGTCAAGTCGTACGGCACGGATAACATAAAGGACGTGGCGGTCGATGCCTACGACAACGGCTTTTCGATCCTTATTGTCCCTTTCGACAGCGCTGTCCACAAGATGTACGCCGAGAAGGCGCCTGGATTTGAGGATCTGTTCATCAAGAACATAGCGGGCTGGATCGCCGGGGCCAACCTGGGCAAGGCGGGCCAGACCCCAATCGCCGTCAACGGGCTGACCGGCGAAGCGCACTCCGGCAGGGCCGCCGCGCTGCACATCGGCGTGCCGGCCGACAAGGCCGTCACCATAGGGGTCATAAACATCTTCTCGCAGGACGAGGAGTCCCCCCTCATCGAGTTCCCCGAAGAGGGGTTCTCGGCGTCTAAGTGCCTGATAAACGGGGAGGAGGCGGTCTTCGCCGACTACATCGCCGAGAACGGGATAGACACCAAGCTGCCGCTCGTCGGCGACTATTCCGGCAACGGCGTCAACATATCGTTCAAATCGACATACGATGGAGTTGTCAACTTTTACGCGCCGGTATTCAGCGGCATAAAGTACCGGATCGCCAAGCCGATATCGAACTACGCCGAGGAGTTCAACAGCCATCTGTCCGACTTCAGGGACACCGACGCGGTGTTTTCGTGCAACTGCATCCTGAACTTCCTTTACGGGGAGCTCGACGGCAAGAGCATAGAGCGCTTCAACGGCCCTATCACGTTTGGGGAGATTGCGTACCAGTTAGTGAACCAAACGCTGGTGTACGTTTCGGTGCTGTAGGGTTTTTTAAAAAAAATCCCCCATCATCTCCTGCGTTTATACTATATTGTATTAGGATAATCTTATCCGCCCTAACCAAAACACGGGAAAAGGAAATTTTAAGGTATGCTCACGGCATTTGTATCCCTTAAGGTGCAGCGCGACAAGGTCAACGAGATCGCCGCGCACCTGGCCTCCATAACCGGGGTCAGCGAGGTCTACTCCATCGCCGGGCGGTTCGACCTGACGGCGATCATCCGCGTCCGCGACTGCGACGACCTGGCCGACATCGTTACCACCAAGCTGCTTAAAATAGACGGGATCATCGATTCCGAGACGCAGATCGCCTTCAGGGTGCACTCGAAGCACGACCTTGAGAGCATGTTCTCGCTGGGCGGCGCGGAAGGGTGAAGCCGTCACGCGGGCATTGGCGCCATCCTGCGCACGGTGATGCTGCCCCGTGTATAATTCGCCACGGCTATTTTGGGGGCTGACGGATGAACCTGCCGCCGGATGATGACGTCCCGCTCCCTCCGCCGCCACCGGCCGGCCCCGACGGAGACCCGCAGGAACCTGTTAAGGGCAGTTTCCGCATAAAGAACATGCTATCGACCGTAAACCGGACGATTCTGGCGGCCGGGACGGTCATCGGCAACAGGTACCACATCATAGAGGAGATAGACCGCGGCGGCATGGCGGTGGTCTACAAGGCGCTGCAGCTCGACCTCAAGCGCGAGGTGGCGCTCAAAGTGATGCCGGCCAACGTGACCATAAACTACCGCTTCGTGGAGCGCTTTTTGGCCGAGGCGCACTCGGTGGCCAAGCTCAACCACACCGGCATCGTGAACATTTACGAGGTGGCTACCGAGAACAACATCTACTTCATCGCCATGGAGTACATCCCCGGCAAGAACCTCTACACACACTTAAACGAGTACAAGCCCAAGCTGGTAGACGTTCTGGAGATCGTCTCAAAGCTGACCGAAGCGCTCTCTTACGCGCACTCCCAAAAGATCATCCACCGCGACCTGAAGCTCAACAACGTGATCATGCGCGACCCGCTCACGCCGGTGCTCATAGACTTCGGGCTGGCCAAGGCGCTTGAGGATTCCGACTCGGGCGGCGGTATCACGCGGACGGGCGAGATCATGGGGTCGCCGGCGTACATGGCGCCGGAGCGGCTTTTGGGCGGCGAGGTAGACCAGCGCAGCGATATCTGTTCTCTGGGGATAATGCTCTACGAGATGCTGACGTTCAAGAACCCGTACCTCGACCAGCGCAACCTGCACCAGACGACCTACAACGTCATGGAGGCGAACCCCATACCGCCCAAGAAGCTCATACCGTGGCTCTCGGCGGATATAGAGGCCATTACGCTCAAGGCCATGGCGAAGGACCCCGCCATGCGCTACCAGACGATGGACGAGTTCAGGGAAGACATCAAGCGGTACCGCGACGGCGAAGCGGTGCTGGCCAAGCCGCCATCGCTCAAGAGGCGCAGCGCGCGGTTCATGCGCAAGAAGTGGGCGCCCATCACCATCATCGCGCTAATCCTGCTCTTTTCGGGGGTCATAGCCACCAGCTATTTTTTGCAGCGCAAGAAGGTCTACTCGCACTGGCAGCTTGTATACGCGCAGCCGGCGGTCCCGCAGACCGACGAGTGGGCGTTCGCCGACATCGACACCCTGCATCCGGGCAAGTTCGAGGAGGCCGGGCGTACTTTCTCGCTCTCGTCGCCGGGGCTTTCTTACGTGCGGCTTGAGCGGCGGTTCAACCGCGACCTTTTGGTAGAGTTCGACGTGCGCGCCCCCGATAAAAACATGTTTAGGCTTGGAATCTTCCTCTTCGGCGAAAACCCTGCCGAATCGCACTGCGTCTACCTCAACCGCGACGGGTTCGGCGAGAGCGGTATAGCGTTCCCCGGCAGCGATTTACTGTTCCACGACGTGGAGACGGGGGCCATACCCTGGCAGGAGAGCAACCGCATAACCATAGAGCGGCTGAACAACTCCATCTCGCTAATAATAAACGGGGCTCCTGTTGCCCGTGTGTTCGACTTCTTCCAGCCCATAGGCAAGGCGCACGAGAAGATCGGGTTCTTCGTAGACGGCACGAGCGCGGTATTTTCGAACATCCGCGTGCACCGCCGGGCAATCCCGCAGACGCCGAGCCCCACGCTCATCGCCGACCGTTTCCGCGAGCGCGGCGACTTTGAGTCGGCGATAGACGAGTACAACGGGCTGATGGTTGACCGGTCGGCGATCAACCTGACTAAGGAGATCCACCTAAACATCGCGGAGTGCCAGATACGCCTGGGCCTCCACGACGAGGCGCTGAGCACGCTTGAGAAGGCGGCGCAGCTGCCGGGCAGCGACGCGCTCAAAGCGCGGGCGCGCTACCTGAGCGGCGTGGCGTTCATCCGCATGGAAGACAGTGCGCGGGCGGAGAACGCGTTCGCCGCGGTCACAAGGCAATTCAAGACAAGCCCGGTCAACTTCTCGGTAATGGCAAGCGCGATGGCAAGGAGCGCTGCTATGTACAACAGCGGCAACACCGAGGGCGCACTGGCCGCCATAAAGGCGGGCATAGAGGCCAACCCCAAGTTCGCGCCCCACTGGGGCAGGCTGCACCTGAAAATCCTCGGCCGCGTTACAAAGCAGGGGAACATGGAGGCGTCTCAGGCAATATTAAACGAGATCACGGCCATCCACGGCTCCACCAGCGAAACCGTGGTGCGCGCGCGGCTTATCCTGGCCGAGGCCTACCTCAACGCGGGGCAGATCGCCCCCGCCTCGCAGATCTACAACCAGTCCATACACAGGCCCACCGTCTCCGACAACGTGTGGTTCTCCTGGTACGCCCTGGGCGAGCTCTACGATTACGACTTCGACTACGAGCAGGCGCAGGCCCTCTACTCTAAAGTCTGGAAGGAGTGCCCGCCCACCTCCGTGACACACTGGCTGGCGGCCATCAAAGTCGCGGAGCAGGCTGTGAGCGACACGATGCCCTTAGAGCGCGTACCGCTCCTGCACGAGATAGCCGGCGGCCCGCACCCGTTCCCGCTGCCGAGAATCATCGCGGCGTACTACTTAGATAAGATTACCGAAATAGAGTTCCAGACCTACTGGGAATCGCTGTTTCCCGGCGACTCGTGGTGCCTCTACTACATAGCCCGCAAGCTGCTCCTGCAAGGCAACCCCGAAGAGGCGGTCTCGGTGCTCAGGGTGCTGCAAAGGCAGCTGCCTATGGCCTCATGGCATACGTTCCAGGTACTCAAGATACTGCACTCTACGGAGAGGTGGCGGTAGCGGGTTTATGCAGATAGACAAATACACGGAAGAAATTGATATAGACGGCGCCATCATTAAGGGCGAACCGATGCTGGCCGTCATCTCGTTCGACGGGAGCCGCGCCTTAGTCGGCCACGCAGACGAGTGCATGGAGCACCACATCCTGCTCAAGAAAATGGGGCTGCCAAGCCAGGATATAGACAAATACTTCAGGATAGTGTTCGACGACAGCGGGGCGGACTGGACGTTCGTCTGCCCGCCGGACTACATGGGCATAGGCGACCGGACGAAGAGGATCACGGCGTTTTACATGAACGGGGTCGGAATCATATCGGCATTTATGGCCGAAATGGGCCTGTTTGCGGGGATTAAGATCCCCAAGCGGTACAGGCGGCACGCGGGCGCCATGATCACCGGAGATTAACGGCTTTTCAATTATTAATAAACACCCGGTAGATGTACAACAGCATCAGGCCCACAAGCGCCAGCAGCGCGATAGGGCGTATAAGGCTGGCCCAGGGCGGGACCTCTTCCTCTCTTCTGAACCTGCCGGCGATTGTTAGGGGGTCGCGCGGTTCCGGCCGTTCCGGCGGCGGCCCGGATTCCGGTCGGTTCGCGGTATCGGCGGGCCCGTACGACAGGATGTCCCGCAGCCCGTCTTCGAACTCATCGGTGCTAACTCCTTGTTTTTTATGGTCTTCCATACGAATATCCCCCTTTGCCGGCTTTCCGCCTTAAAATAAATATAGTATTTTTTCAAAAAAAATAAAAATTTTTTTTCACATATCTCTTGCGCCCATTAATTATCTTACAAGGTTATTCATATAATAATAACCTTAATCAGATAAACCATAAAAAGGATGCCGCCGGAATCAGACCAAACAAAAAAATACGTTGATCTCCACATTCATACCCGGTTTTCCGACGGTAGTTGCACGCTGGAGGAAATTATGGATGCCGCCGCGGCCCGAGGGCTGGCGGCTATTTCCATAACAGACCACGACTGTACGGACGCCTACCCGTCGGCGTTGGATTTGGGTAGGGCCATGGGCATCGAGGTCATCCCCGGAGTCGAACTCTCGAGCGAGATCCACGGGATAGACATCCATATCCTGGGCTACTATGTGGACTTCGACAACCCCGTTTTTATCGCCAAGCTCCGCGAGATGAAGGAAGCACGTTTCGTTCGCGCCCGAAAAATTGTCTCAAATCTCAATAAGCAGGGTATAGACCTGCGTTTCGACACTGTTTTGGCCATTGCCGGCGAGGGCGCCATAGGCCGACCCCACATTGCCTCCGCAATGCAGAAGGAGGAGCTGGTCTTCTCTTTCCGCGAGGCGTTCGACAAGTACATAGGTTACGACAGCCCGGCGTATGTAGAGAAGCTCAAGATGTCGCCCAAAGAGGTATTCGACCTCATAAAAGAGGCCGGCGGCGTGCCGGTACTCGCCCACCCCGGCGTAACGGGGGTAGACGAGCGCATACAGGAGTTCATCCGCGAGGGGCTTTTGGGCATAGAGATAAGCCACTCCGAGCACCCCGACGCCGCGGTCCGCCACTACCTCAAAATGTGCAAGAAAAACGGCCTCGCCTTCACCGGCGGCTCAGACTTCCACAGCGCAGCCCACGGCAAAATCGAACTCGGGGTGCCGCGGGTCGCGTACTCGGCGGTGGAGAGCTTGAAGGATAAACTGGCCGGGCTGCGGTAACGGCTCCGGCAAACACCACTCACCACTAACGGGGACGGCAGTGCCACTACCTGAATTATCAACATCCGCAACGGTCGTACCGGTGATCCTGGCAGGCGGGATCGGCGAGAGGTTCTGGCCTATGAGCCGGTCGTCGTCCCCCAAACAGCTGCACGCCATAGGGTCGGACAAGACTATGCTGGAGGAGACGGTCGCGCGTATCATGGCATGCTGTACCGGCAACGCCAGGCCGATGCTGATTACGGGAACCGGCATCGCCGGCAAGGCTGCTGAAATCCTGGGGGATGATGCCGGTAAAATTGAGATCATCGCCGAGCCTGCCGGGAAGAATACGGCACCGGCAATCGCTATAGCCGCGGGCATTATAAAGGAGAGGTACGGGGACGCGGTGATGGTTGTCGTGTCGGCCGACCACGCTATCAAACCTGCCGGTAAATTCGTTCAGGCGGTGAATTGCGCCGTTGATATCGCAATAGCGCGCGGCGGGCTGGTCGTTTTTGGGATAAAGCCGTCGAGGCCGGAGACGGGGTACGGATATATTGAACTGGGGGACGGCATTGATGCCGGTACGCCGCCGCCATCACCGGCAAATGACCCTGCAAACGGATGCGCCGCGTTTCAGGTCAAAAGATTCGTTGAGAAGCCCAGCGCCGAAAACGCGGTGAAGTTTATGGAGTCCGGCAAATTTTTATGGAACAGCGGGATGTTCGTATGGAAAGCGTCAACGATCCTCAATGAATTCCGCCGACATATGCCCGATCTCTATGATCAGACGGTATCCGCATCCAAAAATAAATTTTGCGCCGCCGCAATAAACGAATTCTACTCCGTATGCCGTAAGGAGTCGATTGACTTTGGGATAATGGAGAAGGCGGAAAACGTCTGCGCGGTCTGCGGGAGTTTTTTCTGGGATGATCTGGGGTCGTGGGAGTCGTTAAGCCGCGTTTACGAGAGCGATGATAATGGGACGACTGCCGCCGGTCAATTAGTCTATCAGAAAGAGTGCGTCAATTCGCTGATTATCAACAAATCACGCTATACCGTGGCCGCGGCCGGCCTTGATAATGTTGCCGTTATCGCGGTTGACGACGCGCTTCTTGTAATAGACCGTTCCCGCCTGCCCGATCTCAAGAGGTATCTGAGCGAGATAAAATCAAGCGGCAAATTCCCCGAAGAGCTTTTTTGAGGAGGCGGCAGCTATGTCATCCGCCCCAAAGCAATCAGGCAGCGCCCGCGCCCCCACCGTAATGTTCATAGCGGGGGAGCCGTCCGGCGACATGCACGCGGCGGCCGTCATCAATAAACTTAAGGGTATCCGCGGCGATATAAATATCTGGGGCATAGGCGGCCCCAAGATGGCTGCCGCGGGGCTTGAGCAAGTCATGCCCTTCGAGCCGTTCAACCGCATGGGCTACGTTGAAGTCCTCAGCGGCCTGCCTTTTTTTCTTAACGCGAAGAAAAAGCTGATACGGATGATGTCAACATCGCGGCGGCCCGACGTTTTGGTGTGCGTGGACTACTCCGGCTTCAATATGCCCATGATGAAAGCGGCGCGCGGGCTCGGCATTCCGGTAGTATGGTACATCGCGCCCATGGTCTGGGCGTGGAAGCGCAAGCGGGCGGAGGTTTTGGGCAATCAGGCGTCGCACATCGCGGTGATCTTCCCGTTCGAGGCTAAATACTTCTCCCCGTACCCGGCGCCGGTTACGTTCGTGGGCAACCCGCTCACCGAATCGCTGCCGCCAATCGACACATCGTTTAAAAAATTCCCTGCCGGCGGCGATTTCCGGTTGGCGATTGTCCCCGGCAGCCGCTCGCAGGAGATCAAAAACATGCTTGGCGTAATGCTTGGCGCTGCGGATCTCTTGGTAAAAAAGCATCCGCGGGTGAAGGTGGCCGTATCCAAATTCAGCCGGTTTGACGACCGTCAATTCCGTAAAGCATCCGAGCTTGGATTTGAGCTGTTCGACGGCCCGCTGCCGGAGCTGATACGGCAAAGCGACCTGGCCCTTATAACATCCGGCACCGCTACTTTGGAGACCGCCCTCCTTGGCGTGCCGATGGTCATCTCCTACCGCACCTCCCCACTCACCTACGCCATCTACAAAAGTTTTGTCAAGATAGGGCACATCGGCCTGCCAAACATAATTACCGGCACAACGGTCGTCCCGGAGTGCATCCAAAATGACGCATCGCCGGAAAAACTGTTCGCGGAGATGGACAAATTCGTATCAACCCCCTCATACTGGGAGAATGCAGCCAAAAGCCTCTTATCCCTAAGATCAAAACTCGGTGAAAAAACACCCTCCTCCGAAGTCGCCGATATATTATATTCATATTTGGGGTAGTGTACCGGTTTTACAGGCGGCGGCAGGCGGTAAATTCCTGCTTTTTGCGCTTTGGAGTGACAGTTCGGGCGTTGGCCGGTGTTATATCTGTATGGTGTGTTTTTTACTGACTCAATTAATATGGATTTGGATCGTAATTTGGGTATGAGCGGACGGATTTTCGCACTATTGACGTTTTTTTGCCTGGCGCTGGCTCCGCGGCTCTCCGCGCAGCTGCCGGATCCGTACTCCATTGCCGCGTTCAACGTCACCGGGCGGGAGTTTCCCGAGCGCAACAACTTTGTGATAAAAAACCCGCGGAACATCTCGCCCTCCGACACGCTCCCCGGCATAGGTTCGCCGCCGCCGTTCATCCGGCCCGGGCAGGTGGTCATGCGCAAGAAGTTCGGGGCCGACTACCGGCTCTACCTTGGGGACCTCGACACCACCGCGTTCCGCGCGTTTCCGCCCATCTACGCTTTCCCTATCCCATCGTGGAGCAGGTCGGGCCAGGCGATGTGGTACCGGTTCTACACCAAGATCACCACGAACCGGAACCTCGACTTAGAGACGGTTTTCTTCGACAACGAGCGGATGTACATCCAGCACCACAGCAAGGTCTACTACTCGCGCAACGACGAGTGGGACTCGATAGCCGGCGCCCCGGCGACGCCCTGGGGCCAGCTGCAAATCGACAGCGACCCGCCCGGCGCGGATATTTATCTCTACGGGAAGCCCACGGGCAAGAAAACCCCCGCCGTTCTCAGGAACATGCTGAGCGGGCGGTACGAGGTGGAGCTTTTCCTCCCCGACTACCGCTTTCAGCGCCGCAGCGTGAGCGTCCCCGATGGCGGCACCGCAGTTTCCTCGTTCCAAATGATGTCGGACTTCGACACCTTATTAGTCCTCGGCGAGCGGCAGCACGGGGTGCTGGTGCTCCCGTTCCCGCCAATTGATTCGGCCTATTTCATAGACGATACGCTTAAAGCCGCGTTTCAGGAGGAGCTCCTTGAGGGCGACTACCGCCTGACCTGGAACGGGGGCGGGCTTTACAAGGACATCGACACCGTCATCACCATCCCTCCGGGGCAGATGGTGTACTTTAACGTGCCGTTCGTGCGGCTCGGCGGGCAAGTCGCGTTTTACCTCTTCCCCCAAGACGCGCTGCTCTGCATAGAGGGGCTGCCGTGCGGCCCCGGCGGGACGACGGTAGATCTGCCGAGCGGCTTCCACACCGTGCGCTTCAGCCGTTTCGGCTACGAGCCGGAGCGGCGCAAGTTCATAGTCAGCCACGGCAAGAAGAGCATCATCCGCGTGCAGCTGCGCGTGAACGCCGACCGCGACAGCGACGGTTTCCCCGACTCGCTCGACCGCTGCCCGGACGTGTACGGGCTCTACGACGGCTGCCCCAAGCCCGACCTGCGGACCTCGTTCATGATGAAGTACGAAGAGCTCATAGAGTACATGGAAACCGAGCCGTTCACGTTCGCCGTATCGGGCATAAGCTACATCAGCCGCAACCCGACCAACAGGCGCTTCCACAACTTTATGGCGTCGTTCTCGGGCGGGTACCTGGGCGGAATGAACAACTATCAGGGTATCGCGCTCGGCAACATCTACCAGCTCTCGGCCCGCGGCTTTATGGCGCAGGTCGAACTCGGGCAGTGGGCGTCTGGCATCAAATACAGGCGGCCCGATACGCTGACCATACGCACCGGCCGCGACCGCTACCTTGTCTGGTACGACTCGCTGTTCCAGATCGACCCGGCGATATTCCTGCCGAGCACCGCTGTGTCCGTAGGGTTCAAGTACCGCCTGAACAGCTACTCGGTCGGCTACAGCTTAGGCTTCCAGTGGGAGGACATAATAATAGACGAGATTGAGCGGCTAAGCGACCGGAAGTTCCAGCGCGTGCAGTTCGACAACGACTGGTGGTTCCACGAGATAATGCTGGAGGCGGACCTGTTTATGGACACGTTCATGTCGCCGTCGCTCTACGGGAAGTTCAAGTTCCCGTTCGGCCCCACGATGCGGACGAAGTGGCACTCGTTTCAGATCGGCCTGCAGTTCAGGGTGCGGCCGGCGAACTGGGGAGGCCGGGGATGAAGATCAGAAGATGGCTCGCGGCCGCGGCGGCGGCCCTGACGGTATTGATATGCGTACTGCTGCCGGCCTGCGGCGGCGGCTTCGGCGCCGACAGCGGCGACACGAAGGAGCTCGAACCGGGCATCTTCGGGCCCGACACCTCAAGATAACGGCGGATGAGGGGCGGCGGGCCTTTAAAACCCATTAGGAAATTCCTCTTGATAAATCACAGTAATGTATGTTATAATAAGTTAAGCATACAAACCGGGCCGGCCGCATACCGGCCGTTTGAGGATCATGAAAAAAACTCTTCAATACCTGATCGACAAAAAGCGCGCCGGCACCCCGATCACGGTCGTTACCGCCTACGACTACCCAACCGCCAAAGTGCTGGACGAGGCGGGCGTAGACTCGGTTTTGGTTGGCGACAGCGTGGGCACAAACTGCTTAGGGTACAAGAGCGAGCGCGAGGTCACCATCTACGACATGATCCACCACACCTCCGCCGTACGCCGGGCGGTAGACAACGCGTTCATCATAGCCGATCTCCCCTACGGCACCGCCAACAGCATAGACGGCACGCTGCTCAACGCGCGGATGCTCACCGACTGCGGCGCAGACTGCATCAAGGTAGAGGGATGGAGCGAAAAAGCGGAAATCGTCAAAAGCCTGCGCGCCAACGACTTCACCGTATGCGCCCACATGGGCTACAACCCCCAGATCCACGACAAACCGGGGGTATACGGCAAAAACGAGGCGCAGGCCGCCGAACTCATGGAGGGCGCAAGGGCCCTGTGCAACGCCGGCGCCGAAATGATGGTCCTCGAAATGGTGCCCGCAAAACTGTCGGGCGAAATAAGCGCCTGGCTGCCGATGCCCATAATCGGGATAGGCAGCGGGAACAAGTGCGACGGCCAGGTGCTGGTCGTAAACGACCTCCTCGGAATATCCCAAAAAATCTACAAGCACGCCAGGTCCTTCGCCAACTTCAGGGAAACGATGTACGAGGCAATCAAAGACTACATGGACGCGGTGAAGTCGCGGGAGTTCCCCGGCGAGGGGAATTCGTGGTAGCGGGGGCATTACATTCCCCGGATACTGCACTCAATCCCGGCATCCAAAAATTTCCCGCGCCATATCTCCAATTCATCCGCGCTGTAAGGTTTTATTGACTGATACGACAGGTCAAGCACAGGCAGGTTCGGTTCGAACTGCTGGATGAATACCTTATTGACGCCACGCAGCTCGACGCACAAATTATCGATATCCTCCCTGTCAACGATCCCCGGCACCGCGGTTATTTTCACCTCCGAGCGCTCCCCCATTGCCTTGACGATATCGACGGACTGCCCCAGCCGTTCGCTATTGTCATGGTACGGCGACCCCAGCCGCGCGTATTTTTTGAACGATGTCTTGATGTCGAGCGCCAGATAATCGAATTCGCACACTATGACCGCTTCCGGCTCCAGCCCGTTGGTATCGATCTTCACCTCCAGGCCCAGTATCCCCAGCTCATCGCAAAGCCACCTCAGCCCGCTGTGCATCGACGGTTCGCCGCCTGAGATGACCGCGCCCTCTATGATCCCCTGGCGCCTGTAGATGTAGTTCCTGATTTCGTCGAACGGTATGGGCTCGTACTCTCCGCAAACGATCCCGGGGTTGTGGCAGTAGGGGCAGCGCAGGTTGCATCCCGAAAGAAAAAGGACGGTCGAGACCGTCCCCGGGAAATCTATGAACGAGTTTTTTTTCCAGCCTGCTATTTCGATCAACGGGCGTATCCTCTATGCTGATTCCATTACCGGTTCGGGCTCCAACTCCTCCGGCACCGCCTCCATGCGCCTGTTCGTTATGGGCCTGACGCCTGCGCCGCCGTCTGCCCCGAACGTGAAAACCTCCCGCTCGGCGAATTCCGACTTCTTGCCGGGGTTCCAGTTCTGCACCGGGCGGTAGTAGCCTACGATCCTGGCGTAGACCTCCGTCTCCTCAGAGCAGTTGGGGCAGGAGAAATGTTTGCCTTTCAGATACCCGTGCAGCCTGCAGATGGAAAACGTGGGCGATATTGAGAAGTACGGTATCTGGTAGTTGTACGCTATCGTTTTAATTAACTTTTTGCACACTTCCACATCGTCGATCGACTCGCCTATGTGGGCGTGGAAGACGGTGCCGCCGGTGTACTGGCGCTGGACGTCGTTCTGCATGTCGAGCGCATCGAAGAGATCGTCCGTGGCGTTTACCGGAAGCTGGGTGGAGTTTGTGAAGTACGGGTTGTCGCCGCCGGGGATGACCATCCCCGTGAACTTGCTGCGGTCGATCTTCGCGAGCCGGTATGACGTCCCCTCGCCCGGCGTGGCCTCGAGGTTGTACAGGTGGCCGGTTTCTTCCTGATACATGATGAGGCGGCTGCGCATGTGCCGCAGCACCTCCATAGCAAACTCGCGCGCCTGCGGGTCGGTGAGGTCTTTGCCCATAAAGTTAAGCGTAGACTCGTTCATGCCGATAAGGCCAATCGTCGAGAAGTGGTTGTTCCAGTGGCGCAGGTATCTCTGCGTGTACGGGAAAAGGCCCTGCTCCATAAGCCTGGTTATGACCCTGCGCTTGATCTCGAGCGAGTCGCGCGCTATATCCATATAATGGTCGAGCTGCTTGTAGTAATCTTCCGAGGATTTCGACAGAAACCCTATCCTCGGCAAATTAATCGTTACCACCCCTATAGACCCGGTGAACTCGTCGGCGCCGAATAGCCCGCCGCCGCGGTTGCGCAGTTCGCGCTTGTCAAGCTGCAGGCGGCAGCACATGGAACGCACGTCGCCTGGGTTGAGCGGGGAGTTTATGAAGTTCTGGAAATAGGGCGTGCCGTACTTGCCGGTCATCTTGAACAAAAGCTGCGAGTTCTTGCTGTCCCAGTTGAAGTTTTTGGTGATGTTGTAAGTGGGTATGGGGTACGAGAAGCCGCGGCCCTCGGAATCGCCCTCTATGAGCACCTCAAGGAAGGCGCGGTTCACGATGTCCATCTCCTCCTGGAAATCGGCGTAGGTCTGCTCGAGCGGCTCGCCGCCTACAACCGCGGGCTGGTCCTTCATGTCGTCGGGGACGGTCCAGTCGAGGGTGATGTTGGTAAACGGCGCCTGGGAACCCCAGCGCGACGGGGTGTTTACGCCGAACACGAAGGACTGTATCTGCTGCTTGACCTCGGCATACGACAGGTTGTCTACCCGCACGAACGGGGCGAGGTACGTGTCGAACGAAGAAAACGCCTGCGCGCCGGCCCACTCGTTCTGCATGACGCCTAAAAAGTTGACCATCTGCTGTATTAATGTAGAGAGGTGCTTGGGCGGCTTCGACGAAATTTTTCCCTTAACCCCGCCGAGCCCCTCGGCTATAAGCTGGCGCAGCGACCAGCCGGCGCAGTAGCCAGAGAACATGCTCAGGTCGTGCAGGTGGATGTCGCCATTGCGGTGGGCGCTCGAAATATCGCTGCCGTAAATGTTCTCTAACCAATAGTTTGCGGTAATGGCCCCGCTGTTGTGCAGGATGAGGCCGCCGAGCGAGTAGTGTACGTTGGAGTTCTCATTGACCCGCCAGTCCACCTGCCGCAGATACCCGTCCATCGTGCCGGCGATGTCGAGGAGGAGGTCGTTTGTGGAGCGGATACGGCGGCGCTGCTCGCGGTAGAGGATGTAGGCCTTGGCGACCTTGGCGTGCCCCTGTTCGATGAGCACCCTCTCCACTATGTCCTGTATCTCCTCGACGGCGGGGATGGAGTTGGAGTGGAACTTCTGCCGTATAACCTCCTCGACCCGCCTGGAGAGCAGGAGCGCCTGCGAAAAGTCTTTGCCACCTACCGCCTCAGCGGCCTTGAAAACGGCGTTTGCTATCTTAAAATTGTCATAAGGTACTAACTTTCCATCACGCTTGCGAATGGTAGATATCATTAAAGGTCTCCATGGACTAGTTATGTTGCGATTTATGTATTATTGTGCCCCCAACACAATATACGCGGTCTTTCTGTTTTTAAATATACCATATATGTACATCCAATACCAAATTATTTTTTTAAAAAAAATTTTTTGGGCGGCGATAAGGTGTAAAGCGTTGATTATTCGAAGGGTGGGCGGTACTCCGGTTCGGCCAAAACCGGCGCCTGCGCCGATTGTGAATATTTCTTTGATATTGGGCCTTACAATTTATTATCTTTAAGTATCCGGGGACAGCCTCCCCTGTTTTATTTTTATAGAAAAGAAAAGGAGTATATATGGGCGGTTCATCAAAAGAGTTTAACGATCAAAACTTCGCCGGGGAGGTCGTATCAAGCGGCCTGCCGGCCGTAGTGGACTTCTGGGCCGAGTGGTGCGGGCCGTGCAAGATGCTGGGCCCCATCTTCGACGACCTGGCCTCGGAGTACGAGGGGCGCGTTGTGATGGGCAAGGTAAACGTAGACTCGAACCCCGGCACCGCGGCGAAGTACAGGGTCACGAACCTGCCTACGCTCCTGTTCTTCAAGGGCGGGAACATCGTAGACCAGCAAGTGGGCCTGCTGGCCAAGGGGCCTCTGAAGGCCAAAATCGAAGCGGCGCTCAAGGGATAACACCTGTTAATGAAGATTTTAGCGCTGAATCCGCCGTTTTTGCCCAAATACTCCAGAGAGTCGCGCTCGCCGGCAGTGACCAAGAGCGGTACGCTCTACTACCCCATGTGGCTGTGCTACGCGGCAGGATACTTAGAGAAAGCCGGGCACGAGGTGCGCCTTATAGACGCCCCGGCGTCGGGAATGTCCTTAGACAAGGTGATAGACTCCGTCCGCGGCTTCGCGCCGGACATGGCCGTGCTCGACACATCGACGCCGTCTATATACAACGACGTGCAGACCGGCGAGGCGCTTAAGGCGGCCTTCCCGGAAATATTCATCACTTTGGTCGGCGTACACGTGTCGGCATTGCCCGAAGATACTCTCGCGCTATCAACGCAGATCAACGCGGTTGCATTCGGTGAATTTGACGAAACGCTGGTGGAGCTCGCGAATATCCTGTCGTCAAGCCGAAACAATTCCGGCAACGGCGAAGATTACATCGACGGCACGATGTCATCCGTCAACAACGCAGCATTGGACGATGTAAACGACAACATTCTTACAAACATACGCGGGCTTGCCTTCAGAGACAGTTCCGGCAAAATAAGGAAGAACGAGGCGCGGCCCTACATAGACGACCTCGACGCCATCCCGCCAGTGTCGCACCTCTACCACAAACACCTTGACATCACCCCGTACTTCTACGGCCACAGCCGCCACCCCTTAGTGGTGATAGTCACGGGCCGCGGCTGCCCGTTCCAGTGCACATACTGCGTCCTGCCGCAAACGATGCAGGGGCACCGCTACCGCAAGCGCTCTATCGAGTCTATCGTGCAGGAGTTTCTGTACATACGCGACAACTTCCCCGGGGTTAAGGAGATAATGATAGAGGACGACACGCTGACCGCCGACCGTAAGCGCTGCCGCGAGCTCGCCGAGGCCCTCATCGCCACCGGGGGCCACCGCATCCCGTGGTCGGCCAACTCCCGCGCCGATGTTGACATTGATACCCTGCGCCTCATGCGCAAAGCCGGCTGCCGCCTCCTGTGCGTCGGGTTCGAGAGCGGCGAGCAGGCAATCCTCGACAACATCCTAAAGGCGATAACGCTCGACAAGGTAACCGAATTCACGCGCGACGCCAAGCGCGCAGGCATCATGGTGCACGGCTGCTTCATGGTAGGCAACCGCGGCGAGACTAAAGAAACGCTCGAAAAAACGCTCAAGTTCGCCAAGGAGCTCAACCCGGACACCGCGCAGTTCTACCCCATCATGGTATACCCCGGCACAAGCGACTACGAGCACTTCAGCCGGAAGGGGTGGATCATTTCGCACGACTTCCGCAAGTGGCTGACGGAGGAGGGGCTGCACTCGTCGGTGGTCTCCAACCCAGACCTGCGCTACGAGGAGCTCGTGGCGTTTTGCGACCGCGCGCGGCGCGAGTTCTACCTGCGGCCCGCGTACATGTTCTCGAAAATCAAGCAAATGATCGTCTACCCGGCGGAGGCAAAGCGAATCATAAAAGCCGGGTTCACGTTTTTCAAGTACCTGCTGCATCCGTCAATAAAGAAGACGAAAGCGCAGGGGTGTTGAGTATAATGTTTGGCGGATGACCCGTTGTCTGTAACGAACAGGTATGCAGAATGATCTTTTCTCTTAAAATCGTGTTCTGGACGTCCCTCGCGGTCGTCGTATATTCTTATATTATATACCCCGGGCTGCTGACGCTGTTCGCGCGGGCCTTCGGGCGCCCCGTAACCTGCAGCGACGACTACCTGCCCCCGATAGGCGTCCTCGTCCCGGCGTACAACGAGGAAAAGGTCATCGCCCGCAAGATCGACAACATACTGGCGATGGACTACCCGCCCGATAAAATATCGGTATGGGTAGGCTCCGACTGTTCCGACGACAACACCGACGCCATCGTAAAAGCCATAGCCGCCGCGAACCCGCGCGTGCATTTCTGGCGCTCCACGCAGCGCGGCGGCAAAACCGGCATAGTAAACGGCCTCGCGCCGCAGATAGACAGCGAAATAATCCTATTGACAGACGCTAACACCATGCACCGCACCGAATGCTTCCGCGCGATGGCCAGGCACTTCGTTGACCCAGCCGTAGGCGGCGTAGCGGGCCACATAGAGCACAAAACCACCGCCGGCAACGAAAACGCCGAAACGGTCTACCGCCGCTTCGAATCGCACCAAAAGGTCCTGGAAGGACGCCTCCACAGCACCATCTCGGCATTCGGCGGATCGTACGCCATACGGAAAGGACTCTTCAGACCCATACCCAAAAACGCATACTCGAACGACGACGTGCTCATACCCATGAACATCATCCGCCAGGGCTACAGAATCATATACGAAATGGACGCCGTAGCCGAAGAAGACATGACGGAAACGGTAAGCTCTGAGTTCCAGCGCCGCGTGCGCATAGGCGCCGGCAACTTCCAGTCGTTCTTCTGGCTGCTCGACTTCTTCAACCCCCTGCGCGGATGGCCGTGGTTCTGCTACATCTCGCACAAGGTAACAAGGTGGTTCTCGCCGTTCTTCATCCTGTTCTGCTTCTTCTCGTGCCTCTTAGTGGCGGTATTCGGAGGCTCAGACCTGTACAAATTCCTCCTGTCGTGGGCGATAATCTTCTCGCTGTCGGGGCTGACCTACCATCAAGTCCCGCTGAAAATCAACCGGCACATATTCTACTTCTTCGCAATGAATCTGGCGCTGCTCTTAGGCTCCCTCAGGTTCGCGGGGGGGATAAGATCGGCAGTGTGGAAGAGGACGGAGCGGACATGAGGAAACGTGATGCCGTACATTCAGCCGGGCATTACGTGATTGTGCGGTAAATGTAAATTTGGCGTTGGGATGATTCGCCTTTTTTTGTCTGAACCATGATTTACATGATTAAAGGATTAACATGATTAAACGTCAAAATCACCAATAATCCGGGTTTTGATAACGATAATGCCCGTAGGGG
>WQRV01000023.1 GCA_009786575.1 Chitinispirillia bacterium
CCTACAAAATCGTTCTGTTTTTATCATACGTTGCAACAACAAATTGCCATTTTACATATCACCAAATACGAAAAATCTTGTTTTTTTACATATCAACAATTTAAATCAAAGGAGTGTGCGGTATGAAAGTATCTGTTCCTAAGGCTGCGGGATTGGTTGCGGCGCTGGTGTTGTCGGCGGTGGTTATGGTTGGGTGCGGGGATGATAATCCGGGCGGCAGCGGTCACACGCACAGTTGGGGTAACTGGAGCGTAACAACGCAGGCTACTTGTAATGCGCCCGGCTTGGAAATAAGATACTGTATACTTGATAACACCCATAGCCAAACCAAGACGACTGCGCAGTTGACTGGTACGCAGTGCGTAACCGGATGTACCCAATGGAGTGAATGGGCGCAAACATCCCCCGCAACCTGCACTGGTCCGGGCCTGCAAACAAGAACGTGTATTGCGGGAGCAAGCGATACCGAGACACGGAATCTGCCGGCGCAGTTGAGCGAGGCGGAGTGTAATTACACGTACACTGGCAGAACAGTAGAAATCGGCGGATTGACGTGGATGGCTGAAAACCTTAACCGCGCAACAAGTGGCAGTTGGTGCTATGGCGAAGGTGCACCGGTTAGTGTTAGGAACGACGGTGGTGGTTTTATGAATATTACACTATCCAATGCGGAAGTACAAGCTAATTGTGCTAAGTATGGCCGATTGTATACTTGGGATGCTGCAATGACGGCTTGTCCGTCCGGGTGGCGATTGCCAGATACGGCAGATTGGAACAAGTTGGATACGGCAGGCGGTGGTTGGGAAGTTGCGGGGGGGAAACTGAAATCAACAAGCGGTTGGGACGATCGGGGATTTGGAAATAGTGGCAACGGTACGGACGACTTCGGCTTTTCGGCCCTGCCGGGCGGCGGTCGCAGCCCCGACGGCAGCTTCAGCAGCATCGCCGGCGAATGGGGTTTCTGGTGGAGCGCCACGGAGCGCGGGAGCGGCAGCGCGTGGGTTCGGAGCATGCGCAATGACAATGTTCACCTGAATTATCACAGCAACGACAAGGGCTTCGGTTTTTCGGCGCGTTGCGTTCGTTAGGCCTGTCCTGGGGAGGCCATCAACCGGCCTCCCCTTTATTTTTGCAGTCCCTTGTCCGCCGCCCGGTTGTCCCTGTAGCAGTGTGGGTTCTTTGTTACGATAGAAAATTAGTACATCTGTTCACGCCATTGCAAAATTGCCCGCTGCCTTCACGTGTTTCTCGGCGTCCCCTATTGATGCCGATACATCTTCCGGGTAGAGTTTTCCTAACTCTTGCAGCAGCAATGGCGATCCGCGTTCGTCTCTAAAGAAGACGGCAAGCTCAAGTGCACTCATGAAGCTAATGCGGTTGTCAAAATAAAGAACGCCGGGTTCAGGCTCCCAATTGGGGGGTATAACCCTGTTTTTGAGGTTTTCAACATCATCTGGTCCGTAAATCATATAAAATCCTCCTTAAACAAACAGTTGTATTTTGCTGCGTTTACGCGAAACCATTCGTTTATAATATTTTCGGCTTCCTTTTTTATCTGCAAGTTTGTTATCTTGCCACCGTGTTTTATCCGCGCCGCTCGTTCTGCTCTTTCAAAAAACTTGAGCCCGCTGCCGCAGCAATACGCATTATTGAGTCCGATCAAAATATTGTCATCCCAAGTTTCGGCGTTCTTTTTCAGGCTTACGAAACGTCCGTTGGAGACAACAACCCTCACTTCATAAGCATCGCCTTTAACGGTGCTTTCCACGTCTTTATAGCTAAGCATACAATCGTCGGCTGGGTGATTATGGGTGACGATTCTATTTTTGACACATCCAGATGATATACCGACCGAATTTTCCCAACCATCAACCCGATATATCTCCCTGCCGCTACGGTCGATAACCACCCCTATTTCGTGACTTCTGACCTCTTTTATTTCCGATTCTACTCTGTGGAGTGTTTCGGCGATTTTTTCATTGTCCGGTACCACAATTTCACTATACAAAATTTTATATCTCTTTCTTGCCTGTCCGGTGTAACCAGTCCGTCTAGTTATTCTGCCGAGCCATCTTTCTATATTAAATATACGTCTTTCCCTGTCAAAAATCAAATATTTCTATTCCACCCGTCTCCTGCCTCAAAACTTCCCAAGCAGCCAATCGACGATATCGATCTGCCGTATCCCGTTGCGCAGGCCGTTTTCCCGGTCGGCGGTGATTAGGATTTTTTCGTTGTGGTCGGGGATTTTGTCGAAGGGGGCGAGCTCGCGGGCGAGGGTGGCCCCGTCGCGCACGGAGAGGGCGACCTGTACGTAGGTTGTGCGCCCGGTCAGGCCGCGGGCGACGAAGTCGATCCCGCTTGAGCCTACTTTGCCGGCCCATACCTGGTTTCCGCGGCGGAGCAGTTCAAAAAAGACGGCGTTTTCCATCAGGTGGCCCTGGTCGCTAAGCAGTTCTTTGCCTAAAAGCGCGTTTCTCAGGCCGGTGTCTACGATGTAGTACTTCCCGAGCGTGTTCAGGGCCTGTTTGCCTTTTATATCGTACCGGCCGGCACGGTAAAACAGGTAGGAGTCCGTGAGCGTGGAGATGTACTTCGCTGCGGACTTGTTATCTATCTTTTTCCCGGCGTTTGTCAGGATTTTGGCGATATTCCCCGGCGAAACCGGCGAGCCTGCGCTGCCGGCCAGAAAATTTACTACTTCCCGGTACGATATATCGGAGTGGATTTTGTAGCGCGGTTTTATGTCCCTTTCGTATATGCTCCTGTAGAGGGCCCGCAGGTACCTGAACGAATGGCCCACCTCCGTCCGTACCGCTTCCGGGAAGCCGCCGGAGAGAAGGTAGTCGCCGAATGCCTTGTCGAGGCTGTCTACGTAAAGCCTGGCTTTTATGTACTCCGCGAACGAAAACGGTAAGACGTGCACCTCTTCCGTCCGCCCGGTCAAAAAGGCTGCCAGCTCGCTTGAGAGCAGGCAGGCGTTCGACCCGGTCACGTAGAGGTCAACCTTGGGGTGGACGAAGAGGCCTACCAGCAATTTTTCGAATTGCGGGACGTTTTGGACCTCGTCCAGAAAGACGTAGTTCATCCGCTCCGGGTTGAGCGACTGTAAGATGCTGTCGAATACCTCCTTCCACCCCCCCTCTTCGGCCAGGGCACGGTGCACGGGCTCGTCAAAGTTTATAGACAGGGTAGGGGTTTGCGGGTCGTTAGCCAGGAGCGTTTCCTGAAACTGCGCCAGTAGCGTTGACTTCCCGACTCGCCGGGCGCCGGTGACTACTTTTATAATATTCCTGTCCCGCAGGCAGGCAAGGGTTTCTAAATAGCCGCTTCGTATGACTTTGGACATTTTCCCTCCGTTTTCAGGGCCTTTATTCCTAAAACTTTGTATTTTTGTTGATTTTTAGGGATATTTACACTGTATTATTCCCAAAACTGCGTAAACTTTCAAAGTTTTGGGAATAGGTTGTATATTATATCCCTAAAACTCCTTATGAGTTGATTTTTGGCGTCCTATATTCCTAAAACTTGTGATTTTTGCTAAATCTTAGGGATATAGACCATATTCTATTCCCTAAACTGGCATGTTTCACGTAATTTTAGGAATAGATGCCATAATTAATTCCCAAAACATATAATTAATATAGTATGCGGAATCTGCGGGAATCAAGATTTTTTGAAATTTTTTTCAGGCGTAGACCCGGAAATCGATATTCGGGAAGATGTCGTTATGCGATTCAAGGAGGGCTACGAACCCTTCGTCTATCCGCCGCTCCTTTAGCATTTCGTACAGTTTGATGAAGCTCGCTATGTGTTCCTTGACCCGGCGTGTCGCGTACTCGACGGTCGTCCCGGTCTTCATTATAAAGGCCCAGTCGCTGGACTGGGCGAGGAGCAGTTCCCGCGCCATTTGGTTCAGCGTGCGGATTTCTAACCGTTCCGCGGAGCGGCTGTGCTCCCGGGCGCACTCGGCCATCCTGTCTTCCATGCGGTGGAGGTGGGGGTATATCCACTCGTTGGTTTCGTTGAGCCACATGTGGGAGTACCCGCCGTCGCCCCAGCTTGAGAAGGCCGGCGCGCAGGTGTGGGTTGCGGGGTAGCGGCCCAGATATTCCGACGGGGTGATGAGTTCGAAGGTGTCCTGCTCAAAGGCGCACTTACGGATCAGGTAGTTGAGCCATTCCGGGCCCTCGAACCACCAGTGGCCGAAGAGTTCGGCGTCGTAGGGGGCCACTACGACCGGCGGGCTGCCGTTTTGGGGCGTTTGGATGCCGTTTATCTGGTTTATCCGCTTCAGCATGAAGTCGGAGGCGTGGGCGACGGCCCGCGAGAGCGCCTTTTCCCGGTCGTAGAGCTGTTTTTCGGGGTTGCGCTTGTCGGTCACGCTGTAGTATTTTATGCCGGTGTTGATGCGTATGCCCGCCGGGTCTATGTATGGCGCTACGTGGCGCATGTCGAGGTCGAAGCCTATGTCCTTGTGGAATTCCCGGTAGTGGGGGTCGCCGGGGTATCCCTCGTCGGCGCTCCAGACCGAGTGGGAGGACTCCGCGTCCCGCGCGAAAGCCGCAATCGGCGCTTCCCGGCACCTTATGGGGGCGAATACGCCGGTTGGCGGGGGCGGATCGGCGTTGAGAAGCCCGTGCGTCTCCGTAAACATATACTTTATTCCGCAGCTGTCGAGTATTTTTTCCAGTCCGCGGTAGTACCCGCACTCCGGCAGCCAGATACCTCTTGGCGGACGTCCGAAAAATCCGTTGTATGATTGTACCGCGACCTCTATTTGCGCCCTAACGGCGCTGTAGTTCGACTGCATGTTGGGCAGGTAGCCGTGCGTGGCCGCGCATGTAATTATCTCCAAGTGCCCCGCGTCCTGCAGTTTCTTAAATCCGGTGATGATATTGCGGCTGTAGACATCGTTAAATATATATTTACAAAATGAGAATCTTTCTAAATACAGGTGAGCGGTGCGGTTCATAACCCTGTCGCTCCTCGTCCGCCAGACCTCTTTTCCGGCGAGCTCCGTCAGCCTGTCTATATAGTTGACATAACGGTCCTGCAAGAGCCTGTTGTCAAGCATCGAGCAGAGCGTAGGCGTCAGCGACATCGTTACTCTGAACTTCACGCCGTCTGCGGCCAAGTTATTGAAATAGGCCAAGATAGGGATGTATGTCTCCGTTACCGCCTCGTATAGCCAGTTCTCTTCCATCATGTAGCTGACTTCGGGGTGGCGTACGTAGGGGAGATGTGCGTGGAGGACTATGCAGAGGCAGCCTTTGGGCGGGTTGGTGGTGTTATCGGCCGCCATTGTTTAGCCCTGCGCCCCTTCGTTGACTTTGTAGATCTCGCCCGAGCTTGGGGCCGGGGAGTACTTATGGTGTTTATGGTCTTCGATAAATTGTTTGCATTGACCGATGAGGTTATCTATCATCGCGGTAAAATTGCCGAAGGCGGCGTGATTGTTGCCGCCGCTGCCGTGATCATTACCGCCGTGCAGCGATTGGCCGCCGCTGTGCCACTGTTTAGTATTGTTGAGCCAATGGCCGTTGTCGCTTAGCCATTGGCTGTTATTGCCGTTGTGCCGGTTATTATACCAGTCCTGCCCCAATTGCTGCTGTACCCTGTCTACCTCATGATTTCCGACATGCGCGGTCCCCTTATCGGGGAAGACGCACTCTCTTGTTACCTCGCGGGGCCTTTCCCAGTAGAGGAAGGTGTTTTGTGGGTCTTTGGGTATGGCGCGCGCGTATGTGTCGTCGTAGCTCTTTGGTATATCCGACGGCAGCGTGTAAGCCGGCGCGTTGTTCACGGCGCGGTTTGCCGCGCATGCCGGAGAGGGCGTGACGGTTATGTCTGCGCCGGAGGTATCCGTTCGCAGTATGCTGCGCAGCACCCGCGAGCGGGCCCCGTTTCTTCTATGAATTATTGCCATAGTGCCGGTCTTTTACTCCCGTTGAAACCAATTGCGGCCGCCGTTTATCCCCAATTGAAACTTTACCGTATTTTCGCTGTATTTTTCGTACCGCGTATCGGTTCTTCTGCCAATGTCGATTACGATGTCAACCATCCCGCCGTTATTCGGTATGGGCAGCCCTGCGCCGAGTGAAAGGCCGATATCCTGCGCCCCGTCGCCGCTGTTGTGCGGCAGCGTGGAGTAGCGCAGTCCGGCGCTGTAGCTTATCTTCTGCCAGTAGTCGGCGGTGAGCCTGTTCGGCGCGGGGATGAAGCGTGCACCCGCCGTGATGCCGTATGTCTGTTGGGGATGCCCGCCGCGCTCGCTTATGTCATTTTCGTACTGGTCCCAGAGCGTGGATTGCGCGTCGGCAGCGAAGAGCCAATTGTCGTTTGCCGCGTAGGCCGCGCCGAAGTTGATGGACGGCGGCAGGGTGACGGAGTATTCGCGTTCCGAGGTACGGAGCGTATCTGGGATTAATCGTCCCGACTGATTGTAGACGGAGCCGGTGTTGTAGTATTCATGCGCAGCGTGGCCGTTACCGTCTCCCTTAAATATGTACTCGACCGTCGCTCCCAATGTAACTTTTGGATGGGCGGGGATTTGTATCCCTAAGCGGATGCCGTTGCTTGCGAACTGCGAGAGCGCGGTCTCTATAGTGCTTTCGCGGTACAGTACGGTTTCGTGGCTGTAGTTAAACACCGACTCGAAAGTTTCGCGGGTATCGAGGTTGAAGTAGAGCCGCTCGTAGAGTATGCCTAAGCTAAGGCCGTTGAAAAACGCGGCTTTTGAGTTGCGTATGCGGTATGCCCACCCGGCCTGCCACGCGGTGAGGCTGCCCTTGCGGCTGAGTTCGATGGTGTTCTCCTTGTAGCCGTACTCGCCTATATCCTGTATCGAAGTGTAGAAGTTAAGATTGGCGTCGTAGCGTTTTTGCATGGAGAAGCCCAAGTTTCCCGCTTTACCCAAAGGAACGGAGAGCGACAGCAGCTTGGGCGTGTAGCCCGACACCGTGCCGGAGTTGTCGTTGTCGTAGACGGTTGTTATATCGAGGGAGACCAGCGCCGAGAACGCCGACCGTTCGCCGATGGCAACATTGGCCGGGTTGAGGCTTGCCCCCCAAAACTCGTCGGTTACTGCGGTTCCGCTGCCGCCCATGGCCGCCGCTGCGCCGGTGACGGCGAGGTCGGGGACGCCCAGCGGGTATTGCAGGCCTAAGGGCGACTGGGCGCTTGCGAGCGCACAGAACGACAGTACGGCGGTGGCAAGCGCCCTCTTCACGATACCGTACCGCCATACACGGCATCGTGAAGGAACCGCGCCGTCAACGCCTGTGAAGCGTCTGCCGCCGGTTCCGCTATTGATATCAGCATCAAGTGTACAAACCTTGTTCATTGTTTATATAGCTTTCTTTATTGTGAACGTAACGGTGTAAAAACGGTTTCGACCCGGGGCAGCTTTTCCTTGTCGTTCTTGTCCCACAGTATCATACCGTCGGCCGCCGCACGCAGATAGACAAATATATACGGCCCCTTGCCGCTGCCGTCTTGACTTCCGGTTACACTCCTGAGCAGGGGCTTGATACCGTGCGTGTTAAACGGCTCCCGCGGTTCCGTTGACGAAGCTGAGAGGAACCGCCAGCGCAGCGAGTTCTGGTATGCCGCCGTGTCGGCCGGATGCTCGTTTTGCAGCAGAGTGTCGAGGATCAAGATCCTGTAGTAGCCGATGGCGCTGTCGGAGGCCAGGGCCGGCCCGCCGCTGTCGGCCTCTGCGGCGCTGTTGCGGTTGGGGCTTATCGCCAGCACCGCGTTGACAAGCTCGCTCTTTGCGCCGCCGTATCTAATCTCCAAATCGCTGATTATTTTGCTGATGTCTATCTTGAACACCGCCGTACGCAGGGCGTGCTGGGACGAGTATGGGTGTCTGCTTTTCACGCCGGCGTTGCTTTCGAAGGCGGTGAAGCGCGTGTACCCCAATATGGAGTCCCTCACCACCGGCGAGTTCTTCTTGGTTACGTGGAGGACGACGTACGGATTTTGTATTTTGCGGAACTCCCCTTTATAGTCCACGATGCTGAAGGCGAAGGCGAACGCGGCGGTGGTGTCGCCGGATGTGCGCGTGTTAAATATCTGTTCCGCTATGGCGCTTGGCAGACGGATTGAGTCGAGGCGGTTCTCGCTGTCCTTCCAGTCGAACGCATCAATTCTGTTGTCTGTGGTTACGGCGCTGCCGAGTTCGTCCGCAGTAATCACCTTGTCCCCTCTGTTGACCGGGGTCAGCCCGATAAGCGTGTCGCTGGGGAATACGGTTATGGGTACGTCCGAGGCTCCCTTGGAATCCGCCGCCCGGAAGTATAGGTAGGCGGTCGTCGAGTGGTTGTCCGCCTCCGTGTAGATGGGATCCGCCCCAAAAGGGGTAACCCTGTACTGCATGTGCGCGGCCAACGTGTCCCCGTCCCGGTTGATGCCGATGAGCAGGTACTCCAGCGACTGCGTGCTGAAGGCCGGGTCCGCCGCCCTGGGCAGGCTGAACGCCTCCGCTACCGCATCCGGCCCCAGGTTCAGCATGGCGAAGCCCCCGTGCATGTCCGTCAGCGTGCTGTCCGTACCGGCGACGACGCTCTCGCCGGCCCCGGAAAGGAGGTCGGAACGCTCGCAAGCCGGGAAAAAAACGCAAAAAACCGTCAAAATGCCGCAAAACAGTCTATTTAAGCGCATTATATGCCTCTTCAATGTGTCCGTAAACCAGCCGGCTGGGCACCCCCATCCGTCCCTATAAATATAGAATATAGATTAACCAATACTATGATGTCAAATTTTATGTAAAAATTGACAGATCTCCGGGTTCCAATACCCTCCGCGCCCGGGCGGCCCCATATTGTAAAAAAAAACCTGCGTACTGTACGGTGACATATAATATATTATGAGGTGAAGGATCATCTACACCTTCCAGATTGATAGGATATGCGATGGAAACGACCGGCAATACTGCTTCCGGGCAGCCAAAAGTCCTCGTTGTAGACGATGACGAGTCGATCTGCGATCTTCTTAAGGCCGCACTATCGGCGCGGTACGATGTCACGTCCTGCCTCAACGGCAGGGACGCCGTGGCCCTTATCGGTGAACGGGACTTCGACGCCATTATCACCGACCTCATACTCCCCGACATTTCGGGCATAGACATCCTGGCGTATGCCAAGAACCGCGATGAGTTCGCTGAGGTGCTCATGATAACCGGAAACGCCACGGTAGACTCCGCCGCCTCGGCGATTAATCAGGGCGTGGCATCCTACATGCTCAAGCCGTTCTCGATCCCGGAACTGCGCGGGCGGGTGGAGAAGATGGTCGCCTCGCGCGAATTCCACCGCAAAAGCCTGCAGCTCATAAAACGCGACGATATCTCCGACCCGGAGGTGAAGGGGCACATAAACGACGTCAACTCGCTCTACCACTTCACGCGTAAGCTCATGCTGACGCTGGAGATAGCTGAGGTAATGCGTATCATTCTTGAGGAGGCTAACCAGAAGGCCGGCGCGTTGTTCTGCTCGCTGGAGGTAGACCTGCTTGAGTACCGGGAGGTCTACTCGATGCCCATAACCGGCGAGGCCGGCAGGGAGACGCTCGACAAGGTATTCGCGGATAGCTGGGCCAGTGCGTTCACGCACATAGACAGGGAGAGCTTCCAGAAAGGCGGCATACAGCACTATATATACAAGGGGAGGCAGGGGACATTCACCCCGTTGCCGGAATACAAGTGCTTAAACTACCCGCTTATAGTCACGGGCAAGTCTATAGGCTCGCTCTCGGTGTGGACGGTGCCAGGCCGCGAGATCGGGCATCGCCTCGACCAGTACCTGCACATCCTTACCTCCATCACGTCTCCGGTCATAGAGCACGTCTACACCGACCTGCAGGCGCGCTTTCAGGCCAAGACCGACAGCCTGACCGGTATTGCCAACCACCGCCACTTCTACGAGGTGCTGGAGCGGGAGATAGCGCGCGCCAACCGCAAAAAGACAACTTTCGCGCTGGTGCTGGCCGACATAGACAACTTCAAGCTGATAAACGACACGTTCGGCCACCCGGTGGGCGACGCGGTGATCATAGAGCTGACAAGGCGCCTCAACGCAAACGTGCGCACGGGCGACGTAGTGGCCCGCTACGGCGGCGAGGAGTTCGGCGTCATACTCACCGACACCGACCTCGAAGGGGCGGCGGTGCTGGCAAACAGGGTCTGCGAGTCTGTGGCCGCAACGCCCTTTACTGGCGCGAAGCACGAGCTCACCTGCACGGCAAGTTTCGGCCTCGCCGCGTACGACGGCACCAAGCCGGTCAGCAAGGGAGAGCTTATATTCAGGGCCGACCAGGCGCTGTACAGGTCGAAGCGGGAAGGAAAAAACAGGGTTACCGTCGCCGATTGACAGGCGGTATTGGTTAAACACTACGCAGTATTTATGATTTAGTGGGACATGATTGCCAATGGATAAACAAAATATTCCGCGCCTTATGATAGTCAGCGGCGACGATAATTTCGCGATGGAGCTGTCGCGCGATAAGTATATTAAGCGGATAAAGGCGCATCACGGCCATTGCACGGTTGAGATGTTCGACTCTATGAACGAGCGCGTAGATGAGTTCATGGCGCGGGCCATGACGGCGTCGCTTTTTCAGGAGATACGCGTGTACTGCGTCCTGCACGCGCAGAGCTTACCGGAAAAAGATTTATTGGCGCTCGACAAGTCGCTCAATTATGAGATTCCTGACGTATATATATTCATCTCCGCCGAGACAGAGAAGAAAAACGCCGCCGCCGCGAAGATCAGCAAGGCTCTGCAGTTTAAGAAGCGCGCCGACGATGTATCAGTATCCATAAAAGACTGTTCAAAACCCCCCGACTACAAGGTTGCGGAGTGGATAGTCGAACAGGTGCCGCTGATGTTCGACAGGTACATAGGTACGGCGGAGGCCGAGTATCTGGCGGCGACGGTCGAGTACGACCTGCTCTATTCGGAACTGCAGAAGATAGACCTCGCGCTTGAGCGGGGCGCTAAGATCGACAAAAAGATAATTCAGGAGATTGTGGGCACCACGAAGACGATGACCGTCTACGATCTTGCCAGAGCGCTGTGCAAACGGGACCTGCCGGCCACCCTAAATGTGCTCGATTCGTTGTTCAACTCCTCCGCTTCAGCCTTCCCTGCGCAGCTCGCCGTATCGGCGGTGTTCAGGGACTTTTGGGCAATGCTCAAAATTAAGAGATACATAGAGAGGAACCCGCACATACTCAGGCAGTACAACACACGCGGATTCGGCAAGGATTCCCCCCAGTCAATGGCGGCGTTTGAGATTGGTGTAGCGGCAGGGCTCCTCTCCGATAAGAACAGGGGCGCGGTGTTCCCGGTGATCATAAAATCGGGGATCGTGGAGCAGGCGCAGGGTTTTAGCGAAAAAGGGCTCACAGAGGTCATAAGGATGCTGCAGCGGTTCGATGTAGACGTTAAAACGGGGAAGACGGAAACCACCCCCTGCAACCTGCAAATGCTATGCTACAGGATAGCGCGGGCGGCATAATGAGGTATTTCTTTCGCGTTGAATACGACGGCACGCGCTTTGGCGGATGGCAGTACCAGCCCAACGCCATTAGTGTGCAGCAGTTAATAAACGAGGCATTGACGGTCATCCTGCGTGCGCCCTGCGAGGCGACAGGGGCGGGGCGTACCGACGCCGGCGTGCACGCGAGGGGGCAGGGGGTCCACTTTGATACAGCATCCGATATAGATACGGAGCGCGTTACGGCGTCCTTAAACGCGCTTTTGCCGCACGATATTGCCGTCTACGGTATGCAAGCCGTCGATCCCGGCTTCCACGCACGCTATTCCGCAACGGAGCGCATGTACAAATATTATTTTTACGACAGGAAGAGTCCGCTTAACCACAAAAGGGCATGGATGATATACTATCCTGTAGATTGGGACAGAGTGAATCACGAAATAAAATGCCTTTTGGGCCCGCGCGACTTCACGGCGTTCTGCTCATCCGGGGCCGATTCCAAAAGCATGGTGTGCGATATATCGTTTGCGGATGTATCAATGCACGGTGACGGGCAGCGGATCTTCACGATACAGGCAAACCGGTTCATATACAAGATGGTGCGCTCATTAGTGGGGACGCTTGTAGACATCGGCCGCGGGAGGCTTAACGACTCGATGGATTCGATCATCAACTCCAAAGACCGCAATAGGGCGGGGGAGACCGCCCCCGCCTGCGGCCTTGTCCTTGAGTGGGTCGGCTACCCGGAGGGCCTGCTGTGAAAGATATCCGCCCCCTCACACCGGCCTTCCTGATCCTGACCGTCCTCGCGATGGCCGCCGGTTTTTTCACCGGCGGCGAGGTGATCCACCTCATATACACCAAAAAGCTGCGCGAGGTTATAGACGTGGGGGCCTCCTACCAGCACGGCCTGTCTCCTGCGATAGCCTCCGATACGCTGGGCAGGCAGCGGCGCCAAGGCGGCTATAATGCCCTCGACGACCAGCGCGCCAACGCCATAGTGAAGGCTACGCGCAAGGCTGCGCCGAGCGTCGTGGGCATCGTGGTCACGCAGATACAGGTTGTCCGCAACCCCTACGCGGGGGAGGACAACTTCGTCGATTTCTTCTTCGGCCCCAACATGCGCCCGCCGCGCTACCGCAAAATCGAGAACATAGGCTCCGGGTTTATTATAAGCGAAGGCGGGATGATCCTCACGAACTACCACGTGGTGAAGAACGCTTCCCGCCTCTACGTCAACTTCCCCGACGGCAACAGGGTGGAGGGGCGGATAGTGGGGACCGACGAGCGGTCGGACCTGGCGGTCATCTCGGCGCCGGTGTCCGGCGTGAACTACCAGACCGCGCAGTTCGGCAACTCCGACAATTGCCTGATAGGGGAGTGGAGCATAGCGCTCGGAAACCCCTTCCTCAACTTCATAAACGACGCGCACCCCACGGCCACGGTGGGGGTGATAAGCGCGCTCAACCGCAACTTCGCGCCGTCTGAGGGGGTTTACTACCAGGGGATGATCCAGACCGATGCGTCGATAAACCAGGGCAACTCCGGGGGGCCGCTCGTCAACGCGCTGGGCGAGGTTATAGGCATAAACTCCTTCATCTACACCGGCAGCGCGGGGAACACGGGGTCGGTCGGGATAGGGTTCGCCATACCCATCAACCGGGCGCGGCGCGTGGCCGGCGAGCTGATAACGCACGGCCGGCGCCGGCAGGTGTGGACCGGGATTACCGTCCAGAACATCAACCGCTCCGTGGCGGCCGCGCTTGGCCGCAGCAGCGCCGAAGGGGTGGTAATAGTGGGGGTAAAGCCCGGCAGCCCGGGGGAGGCGGCGGATTTGCGGCCGGGCGATATCATCTACAAAATGGGCGACCTCGACATCCAGAGCCACGCCGACTTAGACGGCTTTTTCTTAGACTATTTTGTAGACGACACCGTGGACATCGACGTAACGCGCAGCGGTAAACAGTCGTCTGTGAGGCTCACGCTCAAGGAGTTCCCGGGCAAAATATAATGATAATTGGATTTTTTCCGGTGACATAATATATATTTGTAGATTCAACCTCAAGAAAGGGATCTGAACTATGGCAGTCCAAAGGAAAGACAAAAAAGTCGGCACGCTGATTCTGGTGGTCCTTTTAGGCATCATCATAGGCGCATACCTGAATGCCCTGGTTCTGATGATCCCGGGCGACAACGTCTTCAAGACATTCTTTACCTACACGATCCCGTTTGGCCTAAACGGCATCGACATAGACCTCTACGCCATAAAGTTCCAGTTTGGCCTCCAGTTCCGGTTCAGCCTGATGTCCATCATCGGCGTGTTCCTGAGCCTGTACTTCTTCCGCTGGTACAAGTAAGTTTGGAGCGTGGGGTGTGGAGTTATGAAATTTTTTGACCGGCCAATATCCGAGATTGCCGCCGATATCCAAAGCGGCAAAACGTCCGCCCGCGACGTGGCCGTCCGCGCCCTGAACCTCATAGAAGAGGGAAATGCCGGCCTCAACGCCTTCATAACCGTCTGCCGGGAATCCGCCCTCAAAAGGGCCGAAGAGATCGACGCCCTGCCGCCGGAGGAGAAGAAATCCATGCCCCTGTGCGGCATCCCCCTGGCCGTAAAAGACAATATCTGCACCAAAGGGGTGCGGATGACCTGCGCCTCGCGCATGCTCGAAAACTTCATACCCCCCTACGACGCAACGGTCATCGAATTCCTCGAAAAAGCCGGAGCGGTCATCGTAGGCAAGACAAATTTGGACGAATTTGCCATGGGTTCCGCGAACGAGAACTCATACTTCGGCCCGGCGCGCAACCCGCACAACCCGGCAAAAATCACCGGCGGCTCGAGCGGCGGCAGCGCGGCGGCCGTGGGCGCGGGGATCGTCCCCATGGCCTTAGGCACCGATACCGGCGGGTCCATCCGCCAGCCGTGCAGCCACTGCGGCGCAGCCGGTTTAAAGCCCACCTACGGCAGGGTGTCGCGCTACGGAGCCGTGGCCTTTGCCTCATCCTTAGACCAGATAGGCCCAATGGCAAGCGATGTCCGCGACATTGGCCTGATGCTCTCCGTCATGGCCGGCCCCGACATCCACGACTCGACCTGCGCCGGCAAGCCTTTTGCCGACAGCGCCGGCAACTACAGCGGCAACATCTCCGGCTTCCGCGTAGGCATGCCGGCCGAGTACTTCGGCGGCGGCCTCTCCGAAGAGGTGCGCGGCGCTATCGCCCCCGTCATCGAAAATCTGAAAAGCAGGGGCGCCAAGATCGTAGACATCTCCCTGCCGAACGTAAAATACGCGGTGGCAACGTACTATATAATAAGTTCCGCAGAGGCTTCCGCCAACCTCGCGCGCTACGACGGCGTAAGGTACGGCTTCCGGGCCGAGGGCGCGAAATCAATCCTCGAAATGTACTCAAGAACCCGCGCGCAGGGCTTCGGCCCCGAGTGCAAGCGGCGCATAATGCTCGGCACCTACGCGCTCTCATCCGGCTACTACGATGCCTACTACCTCAAGGCCGCTAGGGTACGCACGCTAATAACGCAGGACTTCACAAACGCGTTCAACTCCTGCGACGTCATCATCTCCCCGGCCTCCCCGATCCCGGCGGGCAACATAGGGGAGAGGGCCGGCGACCCCGTCCAAACCTATTTGATGGACATCTACACCGTCTCCGCGAACCTCGCCGGCATCCCGGGCCTCAGCGTCCCCTCACCGGCAGCGGGCGGAATGCCGGTGGGCGTGCAGTTCATGGCCCCGCAGTGGCGCGAAGACCTGCTCCTCAAGGCCGGGTACGCCGTACAAACCATGGGCCGCCTCTGAGATGCGCCGATACGTCAGGGTGCCGATTGCCGCGCTATCCTTAATCCTGCTAACGCTGTCAACGGCAAGCTGCACTCCGTTCGTCCGCTTCACCCGTCCGGAGCATCAGGCCCAGGCCCAGGCGCAGGCCCAAGTGCGAATCACCAAGAAAGAGCTCGAAAAAAATGCCCATAAGCCGTCAAAACAGCCTCCCATCCGCCGAAAAGGCAAAAAAGGGACGCAAACGCTGCTCGAAGAGGTGGTCAGATCCTACATCGGCACCCCCTACAAATGGGGCGGAACAACACCGGCAGGCTTCGACTGCTCCGGCTTCGTAACCACGGTTTTTAACGAGGTCTACGGAACCCCTCTCCCGCGCTCATCTGCCAAAATGTGGAAAGTGGGCCGCCAAATCCCCCAACCGTCGGCACGACCCGGCGACCTCGTCTTCTTTAAGGGAAGCAACTTCAGCGACATCGGCCACGTGGGCATCTACATGGGCAACAACCGCTTCGCCCACGCCTCAACGAATTCAGGGGTGATCTACACGAATCTGAACGAAAACTACTACGCAAGGCGGTTAGTGGGATTCAGAAGGGTACAATAATAGTTTGGAGTGTGGAGTTTGGAGTTTTTTGCGTCGATTTTGACGTTTAACCCCACACTCCAAACTTCAACCTCCACACTAAACTAACATTTAGCCGTGGCCTTCAGGCACTTCATGCAGATCTTGATCCGCTTCGTCGTCCCGTTCACCAGCGCCTTGATGGTCCGCAGGTTCGGGTAGAAGATACGGTTGCTCACGTTGTGCGCGTGCGAAATGGTGTGCCCGGAAACCGGGTGCTTGCCGCAAATTTCACATGTTTTTGACATAAATTCCTCCGAATTACAGTAAATCTAATTGGTTTCAAAACTTGGTACAGATCATTAATATAAGTGATGGCGGGCCAAAAGTCAAAGAAAAAAGTAAAAATTTTCAGCCCGCCACAAGCATTTGCTTAGAAAAGATACCTCACACCCGCCGAAATCCCCCATAAAAAGTCGGTGCCGCCGTCCTTCATGTCCAAAAAGCTGATTATCGGGCGGGCATCGAGAGATATGACCATGGGGATCGAGTTTGTGGTCTGCAAATCGTAATCGACGCCGATTTGCGCGCCCACGCCGGCATTTTGCCGCGGATTGTGGTTGCCCCAGTTGCAAATGAACGTGAAAGCCGAGGCGGCCGGGCCCACGTACCAGGCGAATCCGGCAGGATTCTCAAAGGGGACATGCCACTGATACGCCACGGCTATGCCGTATATGGTACCGTTGCAGCCCTTATAATCGCGCTCACCGTAGAGCAAACCCAGCTCTAACCTGTTTGTCTCCCCCAGAGCTTTCTGATAACTGAGCTCCGCGCCCCACAGCTTAGCCTCGCCGGAGAAACGCAGGCCGATGGTCTGCGGATGGAGCTCCGCATTCGCCGAAGCGGTAAAACACACGACAACCGCCGCAGCGGCGCATATTACAGACTTTAACCTCATGGTACTGCCTCCTGTTAAAAATGTTAATGTTTAAACTGCCAAAAATAAGTTGCCGTGCTGCCTCCTGTGGTCACGCCAATGAGGAACAGCAATCCATAACATCTGAATATACATTACGCCGCCCTCCAAACATATTTTTTATGTAAATTATATCTGTCAATACCCTGCCCTACGGGGCAATGTACACCACTTCGTCGAAACCGGGGGAGTTCGGCACGGCTTCCGGCAGCACAATCGGCTTGCCGGCCCACTGCGGGTGCGCAGTTTCCGGGACGTACCCGGGCGCGATATGCATTATGACGGCGTACAACAGCTCAGTACAGTAGATCTTCGACTCGTCGGCCAGATCGAAGTCCCAGTCGAACGGGCGCCCCAGATACTCCACCGCCTTGTCCGAGAGTGCCGCCCCGTCTGTAAAATTTGCCCTGTAAACGCCAACTTTCCTGGCGAGCGCCAAAAAGTCCGGCAGCCGGGTCTCGTTTACGCTCTCGCTGCGCCCCTGCGTCAGACACTCGGCGTTGATTACGCTTGTACCGCCGTCCCTTATCCTGACTATGCCAAGGTGTGAGAAACGCCTTTCGCCCGGCGACAAACTACCTATGAGCGAAGACCAAACCCTGTCACCCATGCGGCATATAACGTCGCCGTCCATGAGGTACGGCGCGACATCGGCCGCCCCAATCGCGGTCTCCGCAGACTGCTGCCGCGGGGTGATTACGAAATACGCGCAAATCAACGCGGCGGCAGCCAAAAGCAAGCCGATGGCCGCGATAACGCGCCGCCTGGGTTCGCCGGTCATTTACCGCCGCTGCTGCTTTGCATGCTGACTTTCCACTTACCGTCGATTTTTACCAAATCGACATTATCTGTCTTGCCATTCTCAAAAGTCAGCGTGACGGTAGCGGTGTTGCCGTTAATCTCCTCAGTCGCGCTTTTAACCTTGCCGTACATCTTGGCAGCCTCCGTCATCTTGGGGCCAAACGAGGCCAGTATGTCGGCAGTCTCAGCAGTAACCAGCGTCCCCACCGTCTTAGAGTCGCCCTTCTCCAAGGCAGTGTAAAACTGTGTCGCCACCTTCTTAGGCGGCGGCGAACCGCAGCCAACTACAAAAAGACCAAGCAGGCCAACACCGAAAAGCACAAAAAGACGCATCATAAAACCATCCTCTACAAAGAGTTAAAAGTTGTAATAACAAAACCGGCGGCACATACCCGCCCTGCTATAGTATAATTAAAGGGTGGGTGATGTTGCAAGAAAAATAATGCTTTTTTAAGGCACCGGACAGACCCGCGCCAGATCCGCCCGGATACCGCCGCTAAATGTCAATGCGCGCCCGGATAAGCTCCAAAACGCATCCACGGTGGGCCGCCGCCTGCTTGCCGGGCGGGGGCCGGTTATGTTTACCATTCGCCGTTAAGGTACAGGCCAATCAAAAAAGGCGCTTTGACAGAGTCGTATGTTCCCCATTTTGTCAGATAGTAAGTAAATCTGAGCCCCGCGTTGCCGCTTGAACGTGTTGGTTTGTCAACGAGGCGCGTGCCGATTCCAAAGATGAGCGCGTTGTCTTCTTTCACTTTGAAGCCGGAGAACTGGCCTTGTCTATAATAGCCGAATAGATTGTTTGATATTTGTAACTCGTTGAATTATAATTGGTTATGTTTGTTGAGAGGCCGGTTGCCCCCCAATTGGATGGCCCAGGATGGGCAGGCCCGCTTGCGGGATTGAGTCCGCAGTCTGCTCTCTGCCGGCCGGGACACAGTTACGGAATACGGAAGTATAACGCCGCAGAATGGCTGGCGGAGGCAACTGGTAGGAGATGGGGGGGAGGCGAGGGAGGTAAGAATTTGTTTTTGTATGGGGTAGCTACCCACTGGTTACCCGCAATGCGGGGATTACGACAGACGGGGAATACCAGTAATTTGTGAATAGAGAAACGATATCGAATTTTTAGCGTATCCTTAAAATTTACAAGGTCTGTTTAACCGATGCGAGCAAAACGCTGTTCGTCCATTTTTGGCAGATCGAATTCTGGTATATCAAAAAGAGATATTTCGGTGCATACCCCGATGCGCTTGCTGCTGCCATTGACGCATTCTGTTAGCCTGTCGGTTGCAATTTTTGCATAGGTTTCGTCAATTTCCATGCCGATATAATGTCTTTCAAGTTGTTTTGCAGCAACGCAGGTCGTACCGGAACCGGCGAATGGGTCTAAAATTATGGCGTCTTTTTTTGTAACGAGCGAGATTAAGAGTTCCATAAGTTTTAACGGTTTTTGTGTTTCATGGAGTCCACGGTCGTCTTTGTTCGCAGAAATACGAATTATGTTCGATTGCGTTGCTCCGTCAGAATATCCAAGTATCTGGTTGTAATCAGATAACGCCTGTTCATTCCAAGCGCCAACATCAAATTCAAGAAGATTGTCGGCTAATGTACCGCCGGTTTTATATGGTTTTTGAAACCAAAGTATTGGTTCAAAAAGCGGGCGGAGATTTGCGACGCGCCATCCACTCCACTTTTCAGCAGATTTACTGTCGCCTCTACGCTTATATACTTCAGAGATACGTTGGGCGCGGTGGGGTGCGGCAGACTTTTCCCAGGCAAGCATATCTTTGAATGTAAAACCGGCATCTTCCAAAGCGGAAATACACCTGTGCGCATAACGGCGGCCGGCAAATATGAAACATGACCCGCCGGATTTCAACACCCGAAGCCAGTCTGGGGCCCAAGAAGAACACCAATTTTGATATTCTTTTGCTATATTTTTGTCTGCGCTACTCCACCCGTTTAGCGGTTTACCGCGTCGCTTAAACAAGTCCCCTGCATCTTTTTGCGCAAAAGACGCACCTCCCAGGGCGGAGTTAGTATTGTTATGAAGAACATCCCATTCTTCGTAGCAAATGCCATATGGAATGTCGGATATAATAGCATGAACAAAATTGTCGGGCAGTGCCTTGATCTTTTTTGTTGAATCACCTATAATAATTGTGTCAATCATTGCAAAGTCCTCCTACATAGTGTTCTATTTGTTGAATTTTTTCTTCGATTTTTTTCGTGTGAATAAGTTCTTCAATAGCTTGTTTTTTTGAATAGTTTAAAATACTGGTCTTTTCATTTTCCCAAAATGTTTTTTCTGCAATTCCACGTTCGGTAATAACAGAAATCTGTTTTGTTAACATCTTTATATAATCCTTATGTTGACATTCAATTGTAGATAAAAACATCTTATTGTATTCTTCAAGAAAACGTTTTTTCTTATCTGCTACCACTACAGTATACGAACACTTTTCACCATAATTCCAAAGAGGAGATAAATTTAGCGTTAGGCATTCCTTTATATCGTGTATAATCATGAATATAATATGTTCCCAACTAAGTAAGCACACATTATTTTCGATTGATTGTGCAAAAATCTGACTTTGCAATTTAGGATACTGGAAGTATGGTGCGCAGAGCACGGCATAATTCGCGTCTTTTCGCCAGCCAGATAGTGCGCCAACTTTAAAATCTTTTTGGTTTTTTGCGGTTCTGCTCATGCGAAATGCTTTTGCGTCGGCAACAAGAGTGTATCCGTATAATAGTGATTCTGCCTGTACATCGGCAGAATCGGCACGCTCGTTTATTACGATAGATTTCAGGCCGATTTCGCGAAATGCACGGGAGAGTACTATATCGGATGCTTTTGCGAATAATTTTTCTTCTGTTGAATCGTGGGCTATAGCTTCAGGAATAGTACCGATTTGCTCTAATATGGTAACAAAATCTTTTGTCCCGTTAATGAATTTTACAAGACTCTCTGTTGCCTCACTAAAATTCTTGTTGGCAACTCTAAAGATGTGCGCTACTAATTTTTCAAACATTCTAATGTTCCTCTGTCCGGTTATTATTTTATAGCAATATAATACATGCTGGCCCGTGTGTCAATGGGTATTCTTATTTTTGTTCCAGTTAGGTGTTAATTATGGGCAGTAAAATACTATTTCTACTCATAATCTTATCAAGAAAATATATATTATATCATCGTAGTAGTTTTGTCAGAGATTGAAAGTGATGTAGAGCATCTACCACACACTCGCTAAATCATTTCCACAGTACTCACTTCTACAACTCACTAAAACTAATTACCGGGCAGACTGTTCTTAGTTGTAACTTATTGATATAAAAGCTGTTACTGCTTTTGATAGGTCTGTTGTTCAGCAGTTTGTGGGTAGCGGTTTCCCAATAGTAGAACAATATAATTCACGCCCCCCTTTCAAGACGCCATCGCCATAAATTATATTATGGATACAGATACCAATCCCATCATACCGGCGGCAGGCGCGGCGAGGAGGCGCAAAAAATGTCTGAAAAGGTGATAATCATCGGGTCCGGCCCCGCGGGGCTTACGGCGGCGATATATGCGGCCAGGGCTAATCTTGGCCCCCTGCTGTTCGAGGGGTTCGTGGAGGGCGGGATACCCGGCGGGCAGCTTATGATTACGGGCGAGGTCGAGAACTTCCCCGGGTTCCCCGGCGGCATAGGGGGGCCTAAGCTCATGGCGAACATGCGGGAGCAGGCGGAGAAACTGGGGGCGCGGATGGTTATGGAGGACGTGCTCTCCGTCGACCTGTCCGCCGGCCCGTTCACCCTCGCATCGTCGAGCGGGGAGGAGTATCAGGCCAGGGCGCTGATAGTCGCCACCGGGGCCACGGCCAACCGGCTGCCGTTAGACTCGGAGAAGAGGCTGTGGGGTAAGGGGTTGTCGGCTTGCGCGGTTTGCGACGGCGCGCTGCCCATCTTCAGGAATAAGGAATTGGCGGTGATAGGCGGCGGCGACACGGCGGTCGAGGAGGCGGTCCACCTTACGCAGTTTGCGTCTAAGGTGTACCTGATACACCGCAGGGATGAGCTTAGGGCAAGCAAGGTCATGCGGGCGCGGGCGGCGTCGCATCCCAAGATTGAGATATTGTGGAACAAGGTTGTGGACGAGTTTCTTGGGGAGGATAGGGTTAGCGGGCTGAAGTTGCGCGATACCGTTACCGGGGAGGTTTCTGAATTGGCTGTAGCCGGCGCGTTTGAGGCTATCGGCCACAAGCCCAATACTGGGTTTCTGAACGGGCAGTTAGAGACGGACGGGCAGGGGTACATCGTAACGGCGCCCGGCGGGGCGTCAACATCGGTTCCCGGCGTATTCGCGGCGGGCGACGTTCAGGACCCGACATACCGCCAGGCCATAACCGCCGCGGCGAGCGGGTGCATGGCGGCGATCGAGGTTGAACGGTATTTGCAGCACTAATCGCGCCCGTAACGTGCGTTTATGTTAATTGGGCGGAAATCTCCTGCCGGATCATATCTTGGACGATCTCGGAAGGGGTTTTATGCGTTGCGAACGCTTTGCTTTTAAGGTATTTTGCGGAAGATATAAAATTTTCATTTTAGCCACCGGAAAATATCGGGCATCCTCTGCAAGTCGTTGAACGTGACGTAGAGGAACAGGGCGATGAACAGGGCCAGGAAGACCTTGTTTATCGCCGCCTGCGACTCCTCGGAGAGCGGTTTCTTCCTTATTGCCTCTATCAGCAGGAACATCAGCAGCCCGCCGTCGGTGATGACGAGCGGCAGCAGGTTCAGCACCGCGAGGTTGACGCTTATGAGCGCCATGAAGTTGAGGATGTTCGACAGCCCCTGGAACGCCATGAACCCCGATACCGGTATGATGTTGAGCGGCCCGGCGAGCTGCTTCGTTGATACCTCGCCGCTTATCAGCTTGCCAAGCACGTCGAAGATCATAGTGGTGTACTCCCACGTTTTGCTCCATGTGGGCCCGAGCGCGGCGACGGGGCCGTAGCGCACGGTTTTCATTGCCTCCTTCGCGGGCTCTAAGCCTATAAGGTACCTGTTCTGCGTCGAATCGTAGGTGGGGATGACTAATACGTTCATCGCCGCGCCGCGCCGCTTTATGTCTACAGATACCGGCCCGCTCTCGGCGTTGTACTCACGCATGAGCATTGCGAACTGGTCGAACGAGTTCACCGCCGTCCCGTTTATCGCCACAAGCGTGTCGCCCTCCTCGAGTATCCTCTCCGCGCTGCTCTTGGGCATGATCCGGCCCACCACCGGCGGGTAGCGCGCGGGGTGGAGGCCGCCGGTCGGGTTTTTGGGCAGGCGTGCGCCGGTGCGTTCTAATTTCAGCGTGAGTCCGATTTGCTCGCCGCCGCGCAGGACCGTGAAATCGTAGCTCGGGAGCTGGTGCGCCAGGCGCAGTTCAAGCTGCTCCCACGAGACGACCGGCTCGCTGTTGATCGCCACTACGCTGTCGCCGGCGAGGAACCCGGCGGAGTCGGCGGGGGAGTTTTTCATGACGATGCCGATCTTCGAGCTGTCCATGAAGGTAGGCCGTTCGATGCCGTAGATGAACGCGCACCAGAGCGCCAGTATAGCGAAGACGAAGTTGGCGAGCGGGCCGGCGATCGCTACGAGAGCGCGCTGCCAGATGGGGTAGGATGCATCGCCCGCGCCCACGATGTCTTCCTTAGGCTTGACGGGGTTGCCTTTTTCGTCTACCTCGGTCTCGCTGCCGGCCATGGCCACGTATCCGCCGAAGGGGATAGCGTTGATGCGGTACTCGGTTTCGCCCCGCGTCCACTTGAAGAGGGGTTTGCCGAAGCCGATGGCGAAGGCCAGGACCTTGAATTTACAGGCTTTTGCCAGGATGAAGTGACCGAGCTCGTGGACGAAGACTAAGAGGCTCAGGACTAAGAGGCCTATTACGATTGAGAGTACGAAAGTCATGTTTGTGTTACTGTCCTTATGTTAGAGTCAAAAAATAAAATCAAAATCAACTGCGATATTTATTGAGGATTTTTTTGCGGGTCTCCCGGTCCGCATCCTCAATTACCTCAACAGAGTCAGCTTTAAGCGGGGTGTGCTCGTTTAAGGCCGATTCTACTATTTCCGATATTCCTGTATAGCCTATTCGTTTATTCAGGAACAGGTCTACGGCTACTTCGTTTGCCGCGTTGACGGCTGCCGGGGCGGTTCCTCCCGTTTTCCCCGCGTCAATACATAACCGCATACAGGGAAAACGGTCCATGTCAGGGTCGGAGAAGTCAAGGCTTTTTATATCCGGCAGATTTAAGCGCTTGCCGGGAATGGGAAGCCTGTTCGGCCACGACAGGGCGTACTGTATCGGCAGCTCCATGTCCGGCAGGCCCAGCTGCGCCAGGACTGCGCCGTCGTGGAACTCCACCATAGAGTGTACTATCGACTGCGGGTGTACGCAGACCCGTAGCTTGTCGTAGGGGGTGGCGAACAGGTGGTGCGCCTCTATCACCTCGAACCCCTTGTTCATTAATGTTGACGAATCGATAGTGATTTTCTTGCCCATCGACCATGTAGGGTGGTTGAGCGCCTGTTCCGGGGTGATCGACGCGAACTTGTCCTTCGGTAAGCTGCGGAACGGGCCGCCGGAGGCCGTAAGGATTATTGATTCTATCGTGTTGTGGTGACCGGGGGAGGACGGGAGGCATTGCAGTATCGCGCTGTGCTCGCTGTCAACAGGCAGTAAACGCCGCTCGTTATCCTGCCCGATGATTGCCCTTATGTAATCCCCGCCTATTACGAGGCTCTCTTTGTTTGCGAGCGCGACACGCTTGCCGCGTTTTAATGCCGCGACTGTCGGGCGGAATCCCACCGCGCCTACGAGCGCGTTCAGTAGAATGTCGTAATCGGCCTCGTTCACGATTTGCTCAAGCCCGCCATCCCCGGAATAGACGCTGAGGTTTTTGAACCGGTCCTTGATGAGATCCGCGTTTTGGGAACCGGTGATGTAGATTGACGCGGGGGAAAATTCGCGTATTTGCCCGGTCAGCAGGTCAACATTACTGCCGGCAGTCAGCCCGGCTACGGAAAACCGGTACTTGAAACGCCTTACGCAGTTGCAGGCGCTTTTGCCGATTGAGCCGGTCGATCCCAGAATTAATATCTTCGTATGATTATTGACCATGCCCGGATTACCTCGTCAGCAGCCAGGCGAACAGGTACAGCACCGGCGCCGCGAAGAAGAGGCTGTCGAACCTGTCGAGTATCCCGCCGTGGCCGGGGATGATGTGGGACGCGTCCTTCACCTGGAAGTAGCGCTTGACGAGCGACATTAAGAGGTCGCCGATCTGCGCCGTTACGCCTACGAGCGTGCCCATTATTACACCTGTGATTATCGGGTACTCGGGGTTTCTCAGGAATATCCAGCAGATTGACACTGTTAGTATAGACGCGGCCAGGCCGGCGAGGCTGCCCTCTACCGTTTTGTTGGGGCTTATAGACGTGAGTTTGCGCTTGCCTATCGTAGATCCCACGAAGTACGCCGCGGAGTCGCATAAGAATACCGCCGTTATTACCGCCACAAGGTCTAAGCGGCCTACCATCGGGATAGCGGGCGGGCTGAACAGGCCGGCGAAAGGCTCGCGGAAGAGGCTCAGCATGCTTATGGAGGCAATGCTTAAGAACATGGTCCCGAGAAAGAAGAGGCTCGCCCGCTTCCACCGTCCGCGCGGCGCCTCTTTGCCCCACACGAACGCCTCAAAGACCACTATCAGCAAAAGCACGGCATTCGAGATGGTGGAGGGGATGGAGTAATCTATCAGGTACGCAGCGCTCATGACAAGTATCCAGATGTGGCCGAGCCAGAAGGCGTTTTTCTTGTTGAAGATGCTCATCATCTTCGTGTATTCGTACGTACCGAGCATTACTATAGCCAGCGTGAGGAGCTGCCCGGGGTAGATTATAGGCGGCAGGTTTTCCTTGCCGTATATAATGTCTATCAGATCTTTCGGAAACCAGTCTGCCCCCATACCGAAAAGCCTGAGCATAGGCTCTAAGAGATCAATCCTGGAGTTGATGATGAAGAACCCTATCGGCACCGCGACAGCTACGAACAGCAGGCGTTTCTTCAAATTGGCGGTGTTTATCATTCCTTTACCTTCCCGAAGCGCCGGTCGCGCGTGTTGAAGTTTTCGATTGCCTTAACGAGCGCCGCCTTGTCGAAATCCGGCCACAGCGTATCGGTGATGTAAAGCTCCGAATAGGCGGCCTGCCACAGGAGGAAGTTGCTGATACGGCAGTCCCCGCCGGTGCGTATGATTAGCTCAGGGTCGGGGATGTCCGCCGTGTAAAGGTACTTGCTGAAAGCCTCTTCGTCAAGCCTGTCGATAAGGGCCGGGCCGGCTGCGGCGTCTTTTGCGAACTGCTTTGCCGCGCTCACGATCTCCGCCCGCCCGCCGTAGCTTATGGCGAGGATCAGTGTGAGCCCAGTGTTGCCGGCCGTCTCTTCGATACCTTTTTGCAGCTCCGCCCGCGTCTTCTTTGGCAGCCGGTCCATGTCGCCGATAGCCCGCAGCCGCACGTTGCTCTCGTTCAGGTTCTTAATCTCGCGCCGCGTCATCTCGACCAGAAGGTCCATCAGCATGGAGACCTCTATGGTAGGCCGCCCCCAGTTCTCGGCGGAGAAGACGTAGACGGTGAGGTAGGAGACGCCCAGCTCCCCGCACGCCCGCACGATCTCGCGGGTGGCGTCGGTTCCGGCGCGGTGCCCGGCGGTGCGCATGAGCCCCTGACCCCGCGCCCACCTGCCGTTGCCGTCCATGATCACGCCGATGTGCTTTGGGACGTTCATAATTAACCGGGAACCCGATACTTTCTTTAAACTATTAAAAGTGTGGAGTGTGGAGTTTGGAGTGCGGAGCCTGCACCAAAAAACTCCACACTCCAAACCCCACACTCAAAAAAGCACCCTCGACAGGGCTCGAACCTGTGACCCTCTGCTTAGAAGGCAGATGCTCTAATCCGGCTGAGCTACGAGGGCGTTTACCGTATATATCAATTATACTGCCGGTACCGCGAACAAGCAAACGGAGGACGAGGGATTCGAACCCCCAAGGCCGTGAGGCCGGCGGTTTTCAAGACCGCTGCATTACCGTTATGCTAGTCCTCCAAAGTATATCGGGGTGGCCGGATTCGAACCAGCGACACCCTGGTCCCAAACCAGGTGCGCTACCTGACTGCGCTACACCCCGAAAAATACGCTATAACTACCTAAAATACATCATGGTATACCCAAAATGCAAATTTTTTATATTTTTGGCGTTGACAAATCCACGGAAAGAAGTTTCCGGCGGCACCCCCGCAGAAAAATATACCGACCCACACGGCCCCGGCATCCCCCGGTATGAGGAACTGCGGCAAAATAAGGGGGGACGGAAAACTCTAATGGGGGCGTTTTTGCGTGCAAGGGGGCGGCCGGGTGGAACCGGCAAAAATCTATCGCCCCGCCTTGATTTCCCGAATACCCGAATCCTATAATAGGATATGTCCCTGTACCCGTCCCCCAAGGTCGGTATAAGCGGGGGGAACTTTTGACGGGGAGATGGATCGTGGTTTTGGGTGTCGCGGCAGCCTTGGCGGTAATGTTGGTGTCCCTGTCTGTGGGTACGGTTTGGGCGCGTGGCCGTATTGCAGCATTACTGTTATGTAAATCATACAAGTTAGGCTCCATAACTCCTTATAAATCAATAGGTTAC
>WQRV01000024.1 GCA_009786575.1 Chitinispirillia bacterium
GTGTACCGACACGCGGATTTCGGGTTGGCCGACCGCGCAGAAGCCGCCGTGATACAGTCTCATTTTTAAGATACGCCCCTGATAGTTTTCGTTACCATATAATAATATAACTTACGGCACAGGCGATACGCAATTTTTCGCTACCGCTGTGCCGCGGAATCCTGCGAACACCTCAGCGAGAACAAGCCGCTCTTGAAGTCGTAGCTGCCCCTGTCCACATACTCGTAGTAGTAGTTCATGTACCGGTACCAGGCGTTGTACGCATCGTGCTCCGTGGCGCTCCACCAGCGGCCGTAGCTGCCGGCATTGCCGAAGCTGCCGCCGGAACCGCCGGAGCCGCCCGGCAGGGCCGAAAAACCGTAATCGTCCGTTGCGGCTGCTTTATAGGGCCACCCCGTCTTCGACTTCAATTTCGTTCCAGCCGTTTTTTCTCCACCCACAAAATCCGTCAACGCCGTCCACTCCAGATAACTCGGCAAATGCCACCCCGCAGGACAAGCTTTCATCGCCGTATTCCAGTCGTACAATCGTCCGTATTTCTGACAATTACTTTCTTCGTTATCGTAACAGACTGAATTACCTGTCTGATAGTTCAAATTCTCAGCCATCCATGTCTGCTTCCCAATCTTCACCGTCCGGTACGTCTTCCCATCCCGCGTATCGGTAAAACTCCCCTGCGCGTTAACCGCCGGAACCGATAACAGTACCGACACCGAAACCGATAACAGCACCACCGCCACCGCGACAAAAACGCGGCCTGCAGCACGTCTGCTTTTACCGCCGGCTAATGCGTTCATCCTGCAAGTTCCTTTGGGCTAAATCATTATTTACCGTTACCGCTGTGACGCGGAGTCCTGCGAACACCTCAGTGAGAACAGGTAACTCTTGAAGTTGAAGTTCCTGTACACGCCGTCTTCGTCGTAGTACATGCCCCGGTACCTGGCGTAGTCCGCATCGTCCTCCGTGACGCTCCACCAGTGGCCGCGGATGCCGGCATCGTAGAAATTGCCGCCGTATTCGCCGCCGCCGGGCAGGGCCGAAAAATCGTAATCGTCGGTGCCGTTTCCACCATCATTCCACCCTGTCGTTGATTTCAACTTCATTCCTGCGTTATTACGATCATCTCCTGACGCATTAGGATCTACATACTTCACAAGAGCCCCCCACTCCGCATCACTCGGCAAATACCACCCAGCAGGACAAACTCTCATAGCGTCATCCCAGTCGTAAAGCCGTCCGTATTTTCGACAATTACTTTCTTTGTTATCGTAACAGACGGATTTACCGGTCTTATAATTGAGATTCTCAGCCATCCAAATCTGCTTCCCAATCTTCACCGTCCGGTACTTTTTACCATCCCGCTTATCGGTAAAACTCCCACCCTGCGCGTTAACCGCCGAAACCGACAACAGTACCACCGCCGCCACCGCGCCAAAAAAACGGCCTGCAGCACACCTGCTTTTACCGCCGGCTAATGCGTTCATCCTGCAAGTTCCTTTGGGTTAAATCATGGTTAAACTGCCTTACTATAAATCTACATTATATTGGCCGGAATGTCAAGAACTGGGCAAAGATTTATCGGTAAATTTGGGTTTACCNGTGTGATGGATATACGGTTTTGTAGGGGCGATCGCCCGCCGGAATTGCGATATTGCGTTTGATTTCAACGTATAACGCAATCCATGCGTTGCGGGCGACCGGGGACGGTCGCCCCTACAGGCATTATCGGTGGAAATTGCCATTTGGCGCACATCCCACCTTTTTTGTCTGAACCTTGATTTACATGATTAAATGATTTCCTTGATTAAAAATCAACGTCAAAACCCGGATTATCGATGATTTTGACGTTATCTTTTGACGTTTAATCATGTTAATCCTTTAATCAGGTAAATCATGGTTCAGACAATCAACGGCAACACACCGATAAATTCCCATTTATCGAGTCTCTACCTCAAATGCTCCGGCATCTCCACCGTCCTGCCGAACAACCCGGGCAGTTTGCCGTTTGCCGTTGTCCACTTGCCTTTAGCCGTAAACCTGCCGCCGATAGTGCCGTCGGCCCGGATCTCTTCGGCGGTGATGCCGGCGCCATCCAGGAACTCATTGCTCGTGTAGTCAATCCTAAGCTCGCAGTCGCCATTAATTATCATTTGGTCGTAAGCCGCGTTGTTTTCGTAGGCCGCGTTCACTTCCAGCATCTCGCCTACATTGTCACTAAGCACACGGCACACGTAGCCGCCGTTTCCCCGCACCTCCGGGTTCAGCGCGGCGCAGTTTCTCATGGCGCTCCAGTTAGAAGCCTCCGCCGCCACACCGCCAACCATTTCCGTGCCTCTGACCGCTCCGGCCGAATAGCAGTTTGCCAGTTGGCTGCGCGTAACTACCCCGGCCACACCTCCAACCTTACTCATACCGTTCACCGCGGCGGAGGAATAGCAGTGGCCCACATTACTGTACACGCCCACATCCCCTATAAGGCCGCCGACCACGTCTGCGCCGCTTACCGTGCCGGTAGAATAGCAGTTAATTACACTGCTATGAGCGGTAACACGCCCCGCAACCGCGCCAACTCTGCTGCCGCCGGCGATATTCACGTTTTCAAGCCCAAGTACTACCACTCTCCCAAAATGGACAATGCCGAACAGGCCTTGAAAATCCGCGAAGGGGCGGTAGATAGAGAGGTTTCTTATAACGTACCCGCGGCCGTCGAAGCGGCCTTTGAACCCTTTGTCCGCCTCTCCGGCAAAGTTCCCTATAGGCACCCAGTTGCCATACCGGGACAGGTCGATGTCGGCGGCGAGGTTAATCGTTTTGTCCGCGAAATCATCACTCGCCGGATTCCCCCCCCACGTCCCGTTGACGATAGCCGCGAGCCCGGCCAATTCATCGGCTGTGGAGATGGTAAAAACGGATGCCCTGCTGTTAGTCTCGTACCACCGCGTGTCGGGCGTTCCCGGCGGTACTGGCGCCGGTACGCGCGTTATTTCAATATACAGCCAGTTAGCCAGTACGGCGATAATAAGCAGTGCAGGTATGGCTACGGCGGGTTTGGCAGGCACCATTCTCCAATTGAATTTGCGCCGCACGTGTTTGATTGCGGGCTCAAGCCGCAGCCAATCGTTCTCCTTTGGATTCGAACCGTACTTGTTGGCTTCCGGCTCACTATCGCGGCATAGCCAGCTTAGCATCACAACCGGCGCTGCTACTACGAACGATACGAGCATAAAAGTACCAATGACGAAATACGCTCCGCTACTGTTAAGATTTAGAATATTAAACCGGATGACCAGAAGAGGCGGTACAATAATTCCCGCCGCCGAGATCAATATATACCACCCGCTCTTACCGGTATCGTGCAGCCTCCTCACTAAGACGGCAGCGCCCGGCAGCGCAAAAATCAGCGTAAAAATCGCCCGCACGCGGATATTGCCCGAGTAATAAACATCGCACAATATAAACACAACCGCCAAAAACAGGCCGGAAAACAGCGCAAACGCCCAAAACTCCCGCCGCCGCGCCCTGCCGCGAAACGTTGTGCAGTTCTTCAGGCACAATACGAAATAGCCCCAAAGAGATATACGCTGCGCGGCCGCCAAAACGTCAGTCTCTCCCGGCGGCGCGTTTTCGGAATTTTCCGGCGTATCTGCTGCCATCGCCGCTCTCCTGTCCATACCGTTATCGATAAGGCCGCGGGCGGCGGAATACCGCCCCTATAATTTCATAATATACATTATATATCAAACCGCACGCTACCTCAAATGCACAGGCATCTCCACCGTCCCGCCGAACAGCCCCGGCAGCCTGCCGTTTTCCGTCGTCCAGCCGTCCTTATTTGTGAAGCGGCCGCCTATAGTGCCGTCGGCTCTGATTTCTTCCGCGGTAATATCCGCGCCGTAGCTGTTGTTTGCGTCCCGGTTTTCCAATCCGGCGCTGTTTCGCACTTTGGGGAAAGCTACGTTGTTCGAAAATTTGACCTGATCTTCGCTGACACCCGCCACGCGCCCCGCGAGATCATAGTATGATTCTACATAAGGATTCAGCGCGGCGCTGTTGGTTACGTGGCTGCCGCGGTCATCAATCTGACCCAGCAAGCCGCCAACCCTATAGTCGCCGCCGCTGACCGCGCCTGCTGAATAGCTGTTGAGCACATAACTGCAATAGTTGATCGACCCCACCAACCCGCCTACACTTTTCTCGCCGCTCACCGCAACTGTGGAGTAACTGCTAATTATGTGGCTGTTCTCGCCGTTGCTCCATCCCATCACCCCAACCAGACCGCCAACATCCCAGGAACCTCCCTTTACCGTGCCGGTGGAATAAACGCGGACAAAACCGCTCCGCTGCGCAGACCCCGCGATGCCGCCAGTATTGCAGTCACCGGTAATATCCACATTTTCAAGCCCAAGGTCCTGCACTTTCCCATATTCTATATGGCCGAACAAACCTTGAAAATCTTCATCCGGGCGGTTGATGGTGAGGTTGCTTATAACGTGCGATCCGCCGTCGAATACGCCGGAGAAGCCAATATTGTAACCCCCGACCGGTACCCAGTTGTCATACCGCCGCAGGTCGATGTCTGCGTTGAGGTTAATCGTTTTGTCCGCGAAATCATACCTCGCCGGCTTTCCCCCCCACGTCCCGTTGACGATAGCCGCGAGTCCGGCCAATTCATCGGCAGTGGAGATGTAAAAAACGGATGCCTTGCGGTTAGCCTCGTACCACCGCGTGTCGGGCGTTCCCGGCGGTACGGGCGCCGGTGCGCGCGTTATTTCAATATACAGCCAGTTGGCCAGTACGGCGGCGAGTATCAGTACGGGTATAACGGCTGCCGGCCTGTCAGGTATTTTCCATTTGAATTTGCACCGCGCGCGTTTGATTGAGGGCGGCGGTATATTATGATTAGCGCCGGATTGGCCGCCGCCGCCGGTATCGCCAACGATAAACGCGGCGTCGTCATCCGGCCCGTCAGCATCGCGCCGCTCTTGCGGATTTTCGGCGCGGGCACCAGCTATCGGCTCGCAGCCGGGATAGAACAGATAATCGTTCTCCTTTGGATTCGGGCCGTAGACGTTCTCGAACGGCTCGCTGTCGCGGCACAGCCAGATGATCATAACAAAAATCACGGCCGGTATTGACAACAGTAACACGGCCGCAAGCAAAACAGCCAGATCAAAGACGCCGATAGCTGCCACTACGGGGCTCAGAAAAATACAGCCGGCGGGAGGTATTACCGCCAGCTTCAATATGTGCCACCCGCTCTTACCGGTATCGTGCAGCCTCCTCACTAAGGCGGCGGCGCCCGGCAGCGCAAGAATCAGCGCAAAAATCGCCGGTATCCGCATATCGCCTGCAAAGACGCCGCCACATATAAACGCGGGCGCCGAAAACAGGGCGTAAAACAGCGCAAACGCCCAAAACTCCCGCCGCCGCGCCCTGCCGCTGAAATCGACGCATTTCTTCAGGCACTTTACAAAATATCCCCAAAGAGAGAGCCGCCCGGCATACGCCAAAACGCCGGCTTCACCCGGCAGCGCGTTTTCGGAATTTTCCGGCGTATCTGTTGCCATTGCCGCTCTCCTGTCCATACCGTTATCGATAAGTCAGCGGGCGGGCCGGGGACGGCCGCCCCTGCGTGTATAATATTTATTACTGCATACGGGGCTGGACTACCGGGGCCTGTGGATGCCCCAAAACGGGTTGCCGTCGTCGTCCCTGAAGCGGAAGATACGGTTCTTGCTGCGTATCTCTACCGGCATGATAAAAGATGTCCCATCAAAGTTCGCCCGGTAGCCCCGGATCTCTACCTTCTCCTTGGCAGGGAAGTTTACGTCCTGGTTGAGAGCGAACCACATGGGCCCCAGGTGCACCGGGATGTTCTCTTTCGTACCGTCGAGTGTTACTATGAGCCGCACCGCCACGCCCATGTCGCGTATGATGGTCGCGGTATCTACCCGCACCACCGAGGCTACCACGGTCTGGAGGTTAAAGTTGTCGAAGAGCTGCTCGTAGCGCGCGCCGGTGATGGTAGTGACCCCCCAACCGTCGCTCCCGCGGAAGCGCATGGACTGCTGGGCCTGGACGGTAAGGACCATACCGGCCAGAATTACCAGTACAAATAAGCGCTTCATTTTCATAGTTGACCCTGATCCTTGCGGATGATGTCGTCTATTTCCTGCTGGACCTTGGCCCTGTAGAGCGCCTCCTCAAGGTCCTGCGCCACCTTCCGCCCCTGCCGCAGGACGTCGGTACGTTTCTCCAACAGTGTTAGCTCCAGTTCCCGGCGGTGGTTTTCCTCACGCCGCAGCCGGAAAAGGAGAAAACTGTGGCCTATAGCCACCCCAAACAGCAGGATGAACGCCTGAATTATCCAGAACACAAAATACTTTTCGAACATGGCAACCAGCTCCAATTCTGAATAGATACAGTAACAACCTCACTATAATATAATACATGGAAAACCATAATGCAAATAATTACATCATTTTATTGATGGCATAAGTATGATTACATCTTGTAGCGGTCAGTATTGAAGTTCATCCTCTGGGCGAAGGCCGCCAAAACCTTCACCAACTCCCGCCCCTCATCGCCGCCCGAACCGGCTATATAGCCGTCGTAGCACTCCCTAAGCGCCCCGTCGTAGACCGGTTGGAAGAAGTCCTCCAGTTTGCTCTTAGATACCGGTACACAGAATTTATCAACTATGTCGAGCAAATGCTTCAACCGCTCGCACACCCTGACCGACGGCATTTGCTGCAACGTCTCGAGCCCTTTGACTATCATGCTCTGCAGTGTGAGGGCCATAGGCTTCTTGTCTATCTTCGCGCCGTACTGCTCCGCCAGGCTGTCTATGGCGGCAAGTTCGGTGATTACGCCCTCATCGGCCCAGGCCCGGTCGAGCTTACGGATCTGCGCGTCCCACTTGTTCTGCAGCACGTAGCCGGCCGGCGAGCTGCAGTAGGCGGGCAGCGGGTAGTTGAGGCGCGTGAGGACGTTGAGGTTCTGTTCGTTCTGTTCCATCCACGCGTGGAACTTGCTGTCGGTGTCTTTCGCCATGCGGTCTAAGAAGTAGCCGGATAGATCTTGCCGCGAGCTGTAGAAGAGATTAGCCAGCGTAAACTTTTCCGCCTCCGGGTGCGACATCCACGTGTCGGGCCTGCCGCCCGCCGCGGCCGTCTTTGCCGGTACGACCCAGCCCAAAAGCTCCGTCTCGGGGCCGTGGCAGATGAGCACCGACCACGCGCTGCTCTCGCCGGTGAGGCCGCTCTCCATCCGTACCGCTACAGAGTCGTAGTGCATGCGGTCTATGCGGTACGACATCACGGATTTGAGCGCCAGGTTGTAGACTGTTTTTTCGTACGACGAGTGGCGCTTGACCGCGAGTACCTGCTGGGCCGCGGCGGCGAAGGCCAGAAGCCTCTCGTGGTGATAGTATGGCAGAATGTGTTTCTCGAAGAGCTTGCGCCCGTCCATGCCGGGCAGGTTGCTCGGCGCTTTGGAGAGGTCTTCCATAAACGCCTCGAGGACCGGCAGCTTGCTGCCCTCCGGCACCCCCAGCTGCAGGGCGCGGCATGCGTAAGCCAGGTTCTGAACCGTCTCTATCCCGCTTATCTCGCAGAAGAACCACGCGCAGGAGGTAAACGCGAACTGCATGAACTTCTGCGCCTCAAGGAGCCGCCGCACCTCCGCCGTCAGTTCGCCGGTGAAGGAGAACTTGCCCGACTGCTCCTCCAAAAACTCCGCCGTTTTGGCCAGCGTGGGCTCCCACATTACGCTTATGTATTTGTCGCGCAGTTCCCACGGATCGGCGAAGAGCGTGGAGAGCCGCGCCTCGAAGTGGAAGTCTACCTGCGCCTGCAGCTTCCGCAGCGCCTCCCGCAGCGGCCCGCGCCACCGCTGGTGCCACCCGGGCAGCCCGCCGGTACTGCACCCGCAGTCGCGCGACCACCGCCCCACGCCGTGCGCGCAGCTCCACGACCGCCCCTCGCCGAACGCGTCGCCCAGCATAACCTCGTGCTCGGGCGGGTTGATAGACAGGTAGTAGCCGAAGTTGACCGGCTTCACCCCCATCCCGGGCGCGATGTGCGTGAAGTAGTAGGCGAGGCACATGTCGCCGTAGGGCTTGTGGTGCCCAAACGTCTCGCCGTCGGTGGCGACGGTAACGACCTGGTTCGCATCGTTGCGCCCGTCGAAGCACTGGCTTATCCGGTCCCCAAGCGTCCGCGAATCCTGTAATATATCGTTAAAGCTTATATCCTTCGACAACGCCTCCTCGAAGAAGAACACGTCGAGGTGCCCGTCGAGCTGCTCGCCGGACGCCGTCCGCGGGTATATCCTGTAGGGCCTTTTTACGTCGAGCGGCTGTTGGCCGGTATGAGTCCAGTCGTGGTCCCCCATACGCCTAAACGATACGGCCTGATTGGGCGAGAGGACGACATAGCAGATTTTCTCCTCTATGAGGCAGGTCACCGTCTCCATGTTTATGGCCGCCTCGCCGAGCCACATCCCCTCGGGGTCGCGCCCGAACCGCTTGCGGAAGAAGTGCTTGGCCCAGCGGATCTGCGTGAGCTGGTCGCGCCTTGAGGCCAGCGGCATGATGATGTGGTTGAACACCTGCGCCACCGCGTTGCCGTGCCCGCTAAACCGCGCCGCGCTCTCCTTGTCGGCGGCGATGATCTTGCGGGCCGTAGCCGGGTGGAACCGCTCAAGCCACGTAAAGAGCGTAGGGCCTATGTTGTAGCTCATATTCAGGTAGTTGTTGTGGATGCCCGTTATCATCCCGTTTTTGTCGAGCAGCCGCGAATAGGCGTTGGGGCGGTAGCACTCGTCGTATATGCGCTCGTTCCAGTCGTGATACGGCGCGGCCGAGGGCTGCTCCTCTATTATGTCTAACCAGGGGTTCTCACGGGGCGGCTGGTAGAAATGCCCGTGAACAATCACATACCTATTGCCAGTCATAGGGCTGCCCGTTTGGGTAAGTTATAGTTCTGCCCGAAAGCCTGCTCCTGAGGATGTCTACCCCCTGCGCGATAATGTCGCCGCGGCTCTCGTAATAGTTTTCGAACCAGACCTCGGTCTCCTGATTGATGCGCGTATAGCACTTGTCCCCGATACGCCTGTCGCCAATCTGTACCTCAACCGTGCAGTTCTCGCCGTCTATCACCACGTTCCTCTGCCAGCGTATGCTCATAAAGCTTTCCCCGGTTTTTGTTTATAATACTAAATATATATTAAAATACGCAAAAATCAAAATTAAACCCTGCGCTTGTCGCCCCAAATTACCTTGTGCAGCTGAAAACCGAACCTTATATTACTCAGGCGGTTCGCCACCATCCACTCAGCCAGCTTATTGTACGGCAGATTTCTGGCTACGGGCGAGAACATTACAGCGCACCTCTCCGCGATACCGTGCTTTTTGCAAAAATCCTTCGCCCATACGGCGTCGTCTAACGACGCCACTACGAATTTGACCTCGTCGCCGCGATTAAGGTGTTTGAGATTGTCCATCAGAAAACTCCCGCTCGACCCGCTGCCCGGGCACTTGATATCTACAATACGGCCGACGCCGGCGGGCAGGATGCTTATATCCTTAGAACCGTTGGTTTCAACGAGCACCTCGTACCCGCCCGCCAAAAGTTTTTCGCACAAAACGGCAACGCGCGGCTGCATAAGAGGCTCGCCGCCGGTCAGCTCAACGAGCCTCGCGCCTAAGTCGCCTACCGTGCGGACGATCTCGGCGATGTGCATCATCTTCCCGGAGTCCATCGCGTAAGAGAACGGGCTGTCGCACCAGACGCAGCGCAGGTTGCAGCCGGACAGGCGGACTAATGTGCAAAGGCGGCCCGCGTGGGTCGATTCACCCTGAATTGATGTAAAAATTTCACATACTCTAAGCATACCTTCCCCCTCCACGTCAAAATCAAAGTTGGGCCGCATATTACACGGTTAAATGTTATCCACGTGCCGCGGTGCGGGTATAATATTTAACCGTGTCTTCAATAAACCGCAAAATTCACTCATAGTACGCGGCGCAGTTACCCGGCGTCTCCTGAACCTCAACGCGGGCGACGCTCACGCCGCCTGCACCGAGCGACTCCTTCAACTTGTAAAATATATGGCGAGCGATGCACTCCGACGACGGGCTCTCGTCCAAAATCGTGTTAAGGTGCCGGTGGTCGAACTGGTCCAGAATACCGTTAAGCATCCGCTTGAGCGCCTTGAAATCGATTCCGACCCCGCTCTTATCCAGATTCTCGCACCGCACCGTGGCCCTGACCTGCCAGTTGTGCCCGTGCAGGTTCTCGCACGGCCCCTCGTAGTTGAGCAGGCTGTGCGCCGCGCAGAAATGCGATTCGGTTGTTATCTCGTACATCAACGCCTCCCTACATCAAATGCCGCAGCGCCCACACAAGCCTCGGGAACCGGCCGAGGCTTGTGCCGAAAATTTTCGCCATAGATATCTTGTCCGCCGACATGGCCCGCAGTATCCTTGCCGCGGTGTTGTAATCCTCATCCGGCACTTTCGCCAGCGAGTCCTTGGCCCTCGCCATCTTCAAATGCCGCGCGCCCCGCTTTTCGAGCCACGCTTTTTCGTAATCGGTACAGATCTTCTTCCGCCGCCTTACGCTTTCCGCGCTCAGCATGTCAAACGCCGCGCTGCCCGCAAGGCCGCCGGACATCAGCGCCTCTACTATCCCCGCCCGCGATACCGGGTTCGTCGCATTGGCCGCGTCGCCGCACTTTATAAGCCCCGGCAGCGCGATGTTCCCGCGGCGGTAGCCGCACGGTATAGACCCGGCGAAAGAGGTCAATATGTTGACATCAGGAAAATTCTTGCCGAGGAAACCGCTCAGCAGGTTCCTGATGTTGATACCCTTTATCTGATTCTTGCCCACAACAATGCCAATGTTCGCCGTGCCGCCGCCGCGTGGGAAGACCCATGCGTAACCGCCGGGGGCTACCTTCTGGCCGGTGTAGATGTGGACGGCGTCCGTATCGCACTTAACATTGTCCGCAACTACAAAATATCCCGGCTCCAGATCATACGGCTTCCAGCAAATATTCTCACCCCTTCCAAGGAGAGATACTGGGCCAGAGGCGTCTATCACTACACGCGCTGATATTGACTCACCATTGTCAAGCGCGACCGTCCTGCGCCCGTCATCATCAACAAACGATACGCCGGAGGCCTTGACCCCAAGCGTAATATCAACCCCGCGTTTTCTAAGTTTATCCGCCAAATCGGACTGCATCTTCGCGCGGTCGATAATAAACCCCTTATTGGCATCCGTATAAGTAACGCAAGTCCCGTCAGGCGAATAGAAACACGCTTTACTGATAACAAGGCGTATCCACGACGGATCGACCTCCAAAGCCTCCTCAAACCCGAGCCGCCCCACGCCCTCGGCGCACGGTATCGGCCTCTCCCACGGCGCGATTTTGTCTATCAGCAGCACCGACAGCGGCGAGAGCGCCGCTATAGAAGTAAGGCGCAGGCCGGCGTTCAAACCCGCCGGGCCCGCGCCTATTATCAATGCGTCGCAACGGATCAAGCCGCCGCTTCCTTGATCAGCTGCAGCGCGATCTCGTTGCGCTGGATCTGGTTCGTACCCTCGTAGATCTGCGTGATCTTCGCGTCGCGCATGCGCTTCTCCATCGGGTACTCCTTCATGTAGCCGTATCCGCCCATCACCTGCAGGGCGTCTACCGTTACACGCATGGCCACGTCGGAGCAGAACAGCTTTGTCATCGCCGACTCCTTGGCGAAGCTCTCCTTGCTGCCCGTCTTTTTAAGGTCGTCAACCCAGCGGGCCGTAGCGTAGAGGAGCGCGCGCGCCGCCTCGACCTCGGTCGCCATGTCGGCAAGCATGTGCTGCACCGCCTGGAACGACGAGATCGGCGAGCCGAACTGTACGCGCTCGCGGGAGTACTTGACAGCGTCGTCAAGGGCGCCGGCCGCAATGCCCAGAGCCTGCGAACCCACGCCGGGGCGGGAGTTATTCAGCGTGTGGATGGCCACGATAGACCCCATCCCCTCCCTGCCGCCCAAAAGCGCGTCCTTGGGGATGCGGCAGTCCTGGAAAACGAGCTCCGTCGTGCTCGACGCGCGGATGCCCATCTTGTCTTCATGCTTGCCGAAGGTGAAACCGGGCGTGCCCTTCTCAATGATAAAACACGAAATCCCGCGCGCGCCGCGGGACGGGTCGGTTTTGGCAAAAACTGTGTAGACCTTGGCGTTCTCGCCGTTCGTGATCCACTGCTTGGTGCCGTTGATCACCCACTCGTTCCCGTCGAGCACCGCGGTCGTCTTCATGCCGAGCGCGTCGCTTCCCGCGTTGGCCTCGGTCAGGCCGAACGCCGCGATAGACTTGCCCGCCGCTATGTCCGGCAGGTACTTCTTCTTCTGCTCGGGGGTGGCGTGCAGCAAAATAGGGAAAGTACCCAGAGCCGTCGCCGCCATGGCGAGCGATATGCCGCCGTCAATCTTCGACAGTTCCTCAACGGCAAGGCAGAGCTCGAACACGCCGCCGCCGTACCCGCCGTACTCCTCGGGTATGTAAAGCCCGCAGAGGTCGGCTTCGGAGAGCGCCTTCACTATGTCCCACGGAAAAATTCCCTCGTGATCGTACTTTTCGCGCACCGGGATTATCTTCTTCACGGCGATCTCGCGGGCGGTGTCTACGATCATCTGCTGTTCTTCGGTCAGAAAGTAGTTCATTTTTTACTCCTTTTGCATTATTATGATTATGGATTATAGTATACAATATATGGGTTTAATATACATCATGCGTAAGCCTGGTAGTGGTTTATTTTTGGATAATATTGTAGTTGGCGACGGCGCTCTGGGCCGCTATCTGCTGGGCGGTCTTCTTGCTCTGGCCGGTCCCCTCGCCCATCTCAGAGGCGCCTATGTATATCTTCACCCTAAACTGCTTGGCGTGGTCGGGGCCTGTCGCCTCCATCGTCACATACCTGGGTATCCCCAGGCCGTCGCGCTGGGCCATCTCGAGTATCTTGCTCTTGTAGTTTACGTTGCGCTCATCGTGCCAGAAACCGCTGATCCGCCCGAAAAGGCACATCTCCAAAAACTCCCTGACGGCAACTATGCCACCGTCCAAATAAATCGCCCCCGCAACCGCCTCGAAGGCGTTCGACATGGTAGACGCCCTGAGCCGCCCGCCCGACTTCTCCTCGGCAGCGCTCATTATGAGATACCGGCCCATGCCGAGGCCCTCGGCCACCTCGCCCAGAATCTTGCGGCTTACGACTAAAGACTTTATCTTGGACAGCTGCCCCTCGCTCTTGTCCGGGTGCGTCCGATAGAGGTACTCCGTCACTAAACAGTTGATGAAAGAATCGCCCAGAAATTCGAGCCGTTCGTTCGAGCACAGGCCGCGGGGATCGTCCTGGCCGGCGCAGGATTTGTGCGTCAGCGCGTGTTTAAGGAGGGCGGCGTCGTTGAATTTATAGCCTATGATGCCCTGAAAATCATTTAATTTAGGATCAGCCTCTTCCGGGGTTTTTTTGCGGGGAAACAGTAACGACAGGATATTGCGCAGGGATATCATCGGATAACATCCCCCGCAAACGGCAATTTACATGCCGGCGGGCGGCCGGGGGCGGCCGCCCCCGCTGCCAATCCGGCAAACGGCAAACCGCCGTCAACACATCTCAAGGCTCGTACTTCCCCACAATAAGCGACGCGTTGTGCCCGCCGAAACCGAACGAGTTGCTCATCGCGTACCGGACCGCCCTCTTCACCGCCTTGTTGGGCGTGTAGTTCAAAGGGCACTTGGGGTCGGGGTCCTCGTAATTGATAGTAGGCGGGATAACCCCGTCCCTCACAGCCAAAAGCGACGCGATGAACTCAATACCGCCGGACGCGCCGAGCAGGTGGCCGGTCATAGATTTCGTAGAACTTATGTTGACGCTCCCAACCGACTCGCCGAACACGTGCTTAATCGCCACCGACTCGAACTCGTCATTGAGCGGCGTAGACGTCCCGTGCGCGTTGATGTAGTCGATGTCGGAAGCCGCAAGCCCCGCGCTCGACAGCGCCATCCGCATCGCCGCCTGCGCCCCTGTGCCGTCGGGCGCCGGAGAGGTCAGGTGGTGGGCGTCGCCGGTCGCGCCGTAGCCGAACATTTCGCCGTAGATCTTCGCCCCGCGGGCCAAAGCGTGATCTAACGCCTCCATCACCACAATCCCCGAGCCCTCGCCCATCACGAACCCGTCGCGCTTTATGTCGAACGGGGAGCTTGCCTTTTCGGGGGTATCGTTGCGCGTAGACATCGCCTTCATTGAGCAGAACCCGGCAAAAGAGAGCGTGGTAATCGCAGCCTCGGTGCCGCCAACGACCGCCGCGTCCATCATGCCGCACTTGATCATCAAAAACGCGTCGCCCAAAGAATGCGCCGCCGACGCGCAGGCGCTCACCACGGCGTAGTTAGGGCCTTTCAGCCCGTGCGCCATAGAGATGCGCCCCGCCGGCATGTCGGCTATCATCATGGGGATGAGGAACGGAGACACACGGCCCGGGCCGCGGGCAATGAGCTTCCTGTCCTCAGTCTCCATAGTTGACAGCCCGCCGACCCCGGAACCCACGATCACGCCTATGCGGTCGAGATCCTCATTGGTGAGATCAAGCCCGCTGTCCGCCAGCGCCATGTGCGACGCGGCAAGCCCAAGCAGTATCGCCCGGTCGTTCCGCCTCACCTCCTTGGCGTCAACAAACCGGGTGAAATCGAGATCCCTGACCTCGCCGGCAATCTTCGTAGGGTAGTCGGCCGTATCAAAAGCCGTTACGGGGCCGATGCCCGGCCTGCCCTCGCAAAGAGCCTTCCAGAAAGCCTCGGCATCGTTGCCGAGCGGGCTCGTTACGCCCATTCCGGTGATGACTATTCTTTTAGACATAAAAAACCTGTTCCTGTATCAATTAATACCAATACCTTAGCGCAGCGCCAACGTCAACCGCATAGCCCATACATCACGTCCACCCGGCCGGCGCCAACGCCAAACTCACCAATAAATAATGCTATCAGGTCTTGCTGGACAGATACTCAAGCGCGTCTTTGACCGTACGGATCTTCTCAGACTCCGTGTCGGGGATCTGCAGGCTGAACTCGTCTTCAAAGCCCATGATGAGCTCGACCTGGTCCAATGAGTCCGCGCCGAGATCCTCGACGAACGACGATGTCGCGGTGATCTTGTCCTCGCTTACGCCGAGCTTGTCGACGATAACCTTCTTCACTCTTGCTTCAATGTCACTCACTGTTTGCTCCTTTCAAAAGAGACTTTTTTGTTTATGGTTACTAAAAAATTAAACTCGGTACGTCAAAATCAATGCCCATATATAATATGATATATGGGCAGCCTACATTACAAGCCCCCCGTCAACTGTTATTACCTGGCCGGTTATGTAATCAGAGAGGGATGAGGCCAGGAACAGGGCTGCATTGGCTACGTCTTCGGGGTTTCCTAATTTGGCCATCGGGATCCCGGAGGCCAATTTTTCCTTTTCGGCATCGGTTAATTTGTCTGTCATGGCCGTTTTTATGAAGCCGGGGGCTATCGCGTTTACGTTTATGGAGCGGGAGGCGAACTCGCGGGCCAGAGTTTTCGTCAGGCCTATCATCCCCGCCTTGGAAGCGGAGTAGTTGGCCTGGCCGGCGTTGCCCATAAGCCCCACCACCGAGGCAATGTTGATGATTTTGCCCGATCTGGCCGACATCATCGGGCGAACCGTTTCGCGGCAGCAGAGGAAGGCGCTCTTCAGGTTGATGCTGAGTACAAGGTCCCAGTCCTCCTCCTTCATACGCATAAGGAGGCCGTCTCTTGTGATCCCCGCGTTGTTTATCAGAATATCAATCTTGCCGAAAGCGTCCATTACCCCCTTGACCATCCCCTTCACGTCGTCAGCTTTGGAGACGTCGGCGGCTAACGCTATCGTCTTGCGGCCGGTAGCCTGGCCGATCTCCGCGGCGGCGGCCCTGGCGGTCTCCAGGTCTATGTCGCTTATGGCCACATCGGCCCCGGCGGCGGCCAGTTTGGCGGCAATCTCCTTGCCGATACCCCGGCCCGATCCGGTAACCAAGGCTGTTTTTGATGATAAATCGATCATTTTTTACTGCCCTTTCTGTATTTATTCCCGTCCTACTAATGAATATACGTTATTTACACCGTCACATGATACAACATTCATCTCCGGCAAACATTTTTTCACAAGCCCCTTAACCACCGCCCCCGGGCCAACCTCGGCGCAGATCGACGGCTTGCACCCCGCCAAAGCCTTCATTGAGTCTACCCACCGCACCGGCGACACTAACTGCTTCACCAGCAAATCCTTCATCACTGCCGGATCACCCTCGGGCTTCGCCGTGACGTTCGCGATAACCGGGCAGCGCGGGGAAGAGAACTTTACCTGTTCGAGCGCGGCAGCCAATTTCTCGGCCGCAGGCTGCATGAGCGGTGAGTGGAACGCGCCGCTCACCTGCAATACGACCGCCCGCTTCGCCCCGGCCTCCTTGAGCAGATTACACGCCTCGTTCACCGCCCCCACCTCGCCGGAGATCACCGTCTGGTCGGGGGTGTTCTCGTTTGCGGAGACGACCACGCCGCTTTTTATCTTCGATATGACGGCGGCGATAGCGTCCCTGTCCATCCCCATAATCGCCGCCATCGTGCCCGGATTCAGCTGCCCGGCCTCCGCCATAGCCGCGCCGCGGGCCGCGACAGTCCTCAAACCATCCTCAAACGATATAACGCCGGCAGCGTAGAGCGCGCTGTACTCGCCGAGGCTGTGCCCCGCCGCGTATTCCGGCACAACCCCGTTCGCAAACAGCAGATCCGTCAGCGCAGCCTCCACCACAAAGAGCGCGGGCTGCGTATTGCGCGTGCCCTTGAGCTCCTCATCCGGCCCCTCAAAAATAATCTTCGTTAACGCACGGCCCAAAATACCGTCCGCCTCGTCGAAACGCGCGCGCGCCTCGGGGACCCGGTCGTACAAATCCCGCCCCATCCCAACCGCCTGGGAACCCTGCCCCGGGTATAACAACGTCAATTCCATCAAAATCACCCCTTACTAAGTAATCCGCACCTTGTCAGCCTGAGAACATGCCCTGGCTCTGCCGGTGCGCATTTCTATATGATACAAACCACGCTTCCGACCGTAAAACCGCCGCCCAGCCCCACAAACAGCACCTTCGACCCGTCCTTCACCCGCCCGTCACCCCACGCCTCCTCCAGCGCCAGCGGAATCGACGCGCTCGATGTGTTGCCGTACCTGTCCAAATTCGTAACCACCTTCTCCATCGGCACCGACAAAGTATTCGCTATCGACTGGATTATCCTTATATTCGCCTGGTGCGGTATCAGAAAATCAATATCCTCAATCTTAAACCCAGCCTGCCCCGCCGCCCTTGCCGAGGCGTCGGACATCATCCGCACGGCATGTTTGAAAACCTCGTTCCCCTTCATACTCAAAAACCGCTCGTCGCCCCAAGACGGCAGTTTCAGCAAATCCCCCATCGTGCCGTCGGATGAGAGGTAGCACGACAGGATGCCCTTATCACGCCGCCCGCTGCCGTCTGCCTGAAGGACCACAACGCCCGCGCCGTCGCCGAACAGGATGCACGTACCCCGGTCGTTCCAGTCGAGCGTCTTGGATATAACCTCGCTCCCAACCACCAGAATCGTTTTCGCCTGACCCGACACTATCATGTTGTTGGCGACCGTCAGCGCGTAAACAAACCCCGCGCAGGCCGCGCTTATGTCGAATGCAAACGCGCCGGTACACCCCAAATCCGCCTGCATCCTGCAAGCGGTAGACGGGAAGAAATTATCCGGCGTGAATGTGGCGACGATTATCCCGTCTACGCTCTTAGCCGCCACCCCCGCGCGCTCCAAAGCAACCCGCGCCGCCCGGCAGCCCATATCGGCCGCGGTCACCGGGTTGTCCGCGTCCACCACGCGCCGCTCCCTTATGCCTGTGCGCGTAGTGATCCATTCATCGCTCGTGTCGAGGATCGACTCGAAGTACGCGTTCGTCAGAACCTTTTCCGGGACGTATGTCCCCACCGAAAGAATTTTAGCCTTGATATCGCCCAATTGCTCACCCTAATTATGTAAATTCTTCAAAAATCGACGTTATTGTCATTCCCAGCCGCGTTGCTGCTTACCGCCTTCACCGCCGTGAGCACCGCATTTTTTATAGACCGGACCGTTGACCCCCCGTGCGCCTTGAGCACCGTCCCGTTAACCCCCAAAAAAGGCACCGCGCCGTAGTTCTCCGGGTTCAGCGCGTGTATCTTCTCAGTCAGCGCCTCAAACGCCCCGCGGCTGCCGGCCAGATATTCGTATGTGAGCGCATAGAAACTCTCGCACGCCTTAAGAAGCACGTTGCCTGTGAAACCGTCGCATACCACAACATCAGCGTCGCCGGCGAATATCCTGTGTCCCTCTATGAACCCCGTGTAACCGGCCTCCCCCTGAAGCACCGCAGCAGCGTCGCGCACCGCCTCCGGCCCCTTGCTCGGCTCCGTCCCCACATTCAGGAGCGCGATCCTGATGTTCCGCCGCCCAAGCATGCGGCTGACGTACGATGAGCCCAATTTCGCGAAACCAACCAGATGCTCCGCGCGGCAGTTTATGTTCGCACCCACATCCAGCACTAAAACCGGACCCTTAGGCGTCGGGATGAACGCCGCCAGCACCGGCCGGCTCACGCCCTCGGAGCGCCCCAGGATAAAGAGCGCCGACCCTATCAAAATCCCCGTGTCGCCCGCGCTCACCGAGGCGTCTGCCTCCCCCTCCTTCTGGAGAGACACGCAGCGCACAACGGACGACGACTTCTTGTGCTTCCATACCGTAGTACGGCGGTCGTCGTCAGTTATTACATCGGGACAGTGCTCAATGAGAAACTCCGGCCTGTTGATCCCGCCGGAGCGCTCAATCTCGTCAAGCACAAGGCCGATCTGCGCCTCATCACCGCACAAACGGGCAACAAAAGGTTCAGACGACGCGGCACGCGCCTCAACAACACCGCGCACTACAGCATCAGGCCCAAAATCCCCGCTCTGCACATCAACAGCTAAACGAATCACAGAGGCGTTATTCCTCGGGTACAAACACTTCCGCGCCGGCATAGTGCCCGCAGTTGCCGCAAACCCTGTGCGCCGCCTTGGGCTGCTTACAGTGTGAACAGAGCGTCGGGCTCACCGGAGTGATAGCCAGATGGCTGCGGCGCTTCGCTGTGCGCGCGTGGGAGTGGTGTTTCTTTGGTTCGGCCATTTTTTTGTACCGTCCTTTCTATATTATTATTAGGTATTGATTAACAACCTTCTTTATCCGGCACGGCTAACACGATAAACCGCGCCCCCGCACCGTCATCAAAATTAATCCGGCCCTGTTGTCAGCGCCCGGATTTCAGCTTCATCAGCCCCGCCCATCTGGGATCGGCCGGCTTCCCGCCGCCGTCACCGGCATCATCCTGGCTTTCAACCTTTATCCCCTCACAATCCTCCGAACACAACGGCTTAAGGGGCAAAGCCGTCATTATCTCGTCATAAATGGCGGAACTTATGTCCACCAGCTCATGGTTCGCGTCAAAATAGAAATCCACCCCGGCACCGTCATCCAAAGAAGCCCCGTACCTCCCCTGCTCCTCCCTGAGGATGACCCGCAACTCCCCGGCCACCGGCTGGCGGTAAACCTCCAGGCACCGCGCACACTCCAAGCCGAACCCCCCGGCGAAGCGCAGCGACACGACGATCGTCCCCTCCATACGGTCGGCCGCCGCCGTACACTTCAAACTCTCCGAAAACGGCGGCAAATCGCCCTCAAACCCCTCTAAGCGCGTCTCCCGCTCAATCTCCGACCGCCCCTCGGGGACCAGCCTGACGTCGATTACCATAATATCGCGGTCTTTCCCTGCAATAGTGAAAGTTATGTAAAATAATATTTTCGACATGGGTGTGTCAATAAATTTGTGATGGAAAACGCATTTTTTGGAGAAGGCCGTCAGACCAGCGCATCAACAGCCTTGGTAAACGAGTAGCTCAAATCGTCCAAAACAGCCTCCGTGTTGTAGAATCCGCAGTTGATCTTCTCTCTTAGGCTAAGTAAAAATGCCAGACGCTCCGGCGCGAAACCGCTGTCCGCAGGGGTTGCGGCAACGGCAGGGACACGCGCTTTCTCCTGGCGCGGGGCACGCTTTGAGGAGCGGGGCTTTGAGGTAGCGCCTGGCATTTTAATGTCCTTTTGTATGCGAAACCGTCCCGTGCAGGCTGTTAGCCACCGTACCGTACGGCCTCAATTTGTCAACATTTGCCTCCTTGCGGTTCTTAGGGGACATCCCTGCCCCTCCGCTTATTATTATCGGTATCCCCAAAAACAGACTTTAGGACTTTATGAGATTTATGCGGGACATTGGCGGATGTTTTTTACCTGGGACCGGCGGGCCTGCAAATTTGCGGGATTTTACGGAATTTTGGCGGATTTCAGGCCGAATATTTGGCCGGATCGGGGAACCCGGCCTCCCCGAACCCTTTTTTTCGGAGACGGCAGCTGTCGCACCGCCCGCAGGAGGCGCCGGTTTTGGGGTCCGGGTCGTAACAACTGTGCGTTATCCCGTAATCAAAACCCGCCTTCGCCCCTATTTTGATGATATCCGCCTTGGAAAGCCGCATCAGCGGCGCGTGGACCGTCAGCTCCCGGCCCCCTACCCCCGCCGCGGTCGCCAAATTCGCCGCCTTCTGGAACGCCGCAATGAACTCGGGCCGGCAGTCGGGATAACCGGAATAATCCACGGAATTGACCCCTATGAAAATATCCTGGCAATCCCCCAGCGCCTCCGCCCAGGCCGCCGCGTAGGAGAGGAAGATCAGGTTGCGCGCCGGGACGTAGGTCACCGGGATGCCGGGGCCGACCCCGCCCTTGGGGACATCGATGCCGCCGGAAGTGAGCGCGCTGCCGCCGAAGGCCGAGCGGTCTATGGAGACAATACGGCGCTCCCGGACTCCAATGGCCGCCGCGACCCTCTCGGCGGCCAAAAGCTCGCAGGCGTGGCGCTGGCCGTAGGAAAAACTCAGGGCGTAAAGCTCAAAACCCATGTCACGGGCCATCAATCCGCAAGTCGCACTATCCAACCCCCCGCTTAATAACAGTATCGCTTTTTTCATATACTATCTTATATTATTAAGCGGTACCCGCAACGGCGCGATGCCGGATTTTCTTATCTCTACAAAATACATCCCCTTGGCCAGGTTTCCGGCGTTTATATTCAGCAGGCCGCCCGAAGAGACGGTCATCTTACCGACTACCCTGCCCTTTACGTCAATAATCGACGCGTTGGCCTCTGCCATATTATTGGGCAGCGTTATCCTCACCGAACTGCCGCTTCTCCTTATAGAATACTTTTTATCCGCCCTGCCCGCCCTGTACTTCACGCTGATAGGCTCCTCGGGCGGCGCGATGTAATCGGGGGGCGGTGCCGGCGGGGTGTAGAGCTTTGAAAGCACGTTGTCGGGGCCGGCCAGATACATCCGCTCTACAATTATCGCGTCGGAAGCCTGCGCGGAGCCAACATCGGGCTGCAAATGGAGGCGGATGGCCACCATCTTGGAGAGCGACGTGTTAAAGTCCCGGCCGGTGCCTTCGAGCCGCTGCTTGAAGTTATCGGAGGAGAGGCGCAGGGCATGCGTCTTAGACGCCGCCGCCGAAGAGGTGGTCAAAGTGATCGATTTCTCAAAATACCGGTAATCTTGCGGATCGTCGGTATCAATAAGGTGTACCGCTACGTCAAGCTGCGAGGTCTTGCTGCGGGCCACAAAAATTATAGAGTCTACCCCGCGCAGATCCATAACAGCCCCCGACGATGACTTGCAGGCCCAGTTGAGCGAGACGAACGGATAAGACGCGCCGTTGCGGACATTGTACGTCCACTCAAGCTGACTGCCCGCGCCGCCACTCCCCGCCGTAGGGTTGAAAACCGCGCCGGAACTGCCGTTGTCGTTGTTCGCGTCGGAATAAGTCTCCCACACCCGCCCTATATAAGGAATAATGTTGCCGTCGGCAAAATCGTCCACGAGCAGCCGGTTGCCCTGGCGAAGGTTGGGGGCGTCGCCGGCCCAAGGCCTGCCCAACCACACGCGCGTGCTGTATTCAAGCCCCTGCGCGGCAATATCCAACCGGTAGAACCCCTGCGGCATGTACGCGCCCGACTCGGTGAGGCCGTACCACGTTATATCAACCGCGTCGGAGTTGCCGGTAAACGTCCGGGTGTGCCCGGGTATGGAGTCGTGCGTAAGCGTCACCGTCCAGCGGACCGCGTGGCTGAACGCCGCGTCGGCAGGGCGGATGGTGAATGGCGCCTCGCTGGCGTTGATGTTCCAATTGCTCAGAGGGTTGGGGGGCAAAACCTTCCATGAAGGGGGCCCCATCGGAATGCCGCTCTTCAAATCGTCCCAAACATTTGTAAACGTCCCGCCAACCATGCTCGCGCCGAACCACGCGAGGAACTGGTCGAAGTACATCTCGTTGTGCAGGGTGTCCTCGTAAAAGATTTTGTCTTTGCCGGGGATCGTGGTTCCGGGGCCGGGGTCGGCCGCGTGGCCCCAGTAGTCTGTTCCTGGCTTATAGAATTCAAGCAGTTTCCCGCTGTACTTCTCGGCCAGAGCCAGATCGCCGGTACCGATCGCGGCGGCGGCCCACATCCCCGCCGTGAGGTGGCTGTGCTCGCGGCGCGTGCGCTCTATGTCGCCGTCGCCGATAGCCAAAACCTCCGTGTCGCCGGCAGGCAGCAGGCTGCCGGCCATGTTGTAAAAGTTCACCGCAGACGGCCCGCCCTTCCCCTCAATAAAGGCCATCGCGTTGTCCAAAAACTCCTTGGCGCGGGGCTCCTTGTACCATAAATAGTCGGTGCCGAGGCGCCAGTAGACGCGGATGGCGTCGCGGTAGAGCGCGTCGCCGTCATAGTAGGCGTTGTAGCCCGCCCCGCCGGTGGAACTGCCGTCCATCTTGCACCAGTCCGGGATAAGGCCGCGGGCATACCCGGGGGACTTCTTTATCAACTCGTACGACCCGTCCACAAGCGCCATCCACGCATCCTTGTTGTCGGGGTCGAACTCGGCGAAAACGCGGTAAAACGCCGGCGCGAAGTAGCCGGGGTTCTTGGTATCGGCGCCGCCGTAACCGCCGCTCTGCCCCCAGTGGCCCGGCAGCAGGTAGTTGTTCTCAACCATAGAGGTTCTGACGGTTTGCAGTATGTCTTTCGCGCGCGCAGCGTAATCAGCCCCCTTAGTGCTCTTGTAACCGGCCGTCCAAATTCCCCTTTTCACTAACAGATCGGCATATATGAGCAACAGGGCGATGTCCTGATCCGCGTCGGACGCCGGCCCCGTGCCGGTCTTGGCGCCTGTACGGCTTACGCGCCAGTCGTAGTAGTTCCCCACCGGATACCCGGTGCTGACCCACATATACTGCTCGCCGGCGTTCCAAATCTTGTTGAAGTAGGCCTGGTCGTTGCAGTAGAGCGCCAAAAGCATACCGTAGCTCACACCCTCGCTCACCGCGTCGTGGGGCTGGTTAGATTTGGGCCGGTGGACAAGGCCGGTGGAGTAGGCATCGACATTCCGCTTCTTTATCCCCTCCCACGTCTTCTGAATGACGGTGTCGTAGTTCGCCGAGACCTTTGGCATCGAACGGTAGTAGAGGGGCTTGTACTGCGGGTAAGCGGCCGCTGCGACCAGAAACAGCATGACAACGGCGGTTTTCAATGACTTTCGTGACATTTGGCAACGCTCCGTTTAAAGTCAAAAGATTGGTATTTGTGGGGGCGGCCGTCCCCGGCCGCCCGGTTCTTAAAAATCAAGACATTATTGCGGAGTTGCCGGTTCCAGCTGCAGTTCCAGGCACTCCATTATCTTTCTGACACGGTGATTACTTATATTTATCTTCGTTTCTACCTTCCAGCCGGGATTATAGTTTGACTCAAGTTCATGCTCTTTCACCTCGTCCTTAATACACGCCGTGAGGTAGGCCTGAGCGTCTTTGGGCAGCGTTTTCGGGAGCAGGCTGCGCAGTTGGGTTGTAGCTTTGGTGTAGACATCGGCAGAGGCGATTTTCTGCGCCCGGTCGAGGTCCGGGTTCTGGCCCAGGCCCGTTACCGCCAGCGGCGGGAGTTTTGCGGGAATCTCAAGCCTATTCTTGACCTTAGGCATCGTCCGTGTGAACGTGTACGTGTAGTCGCTGACCTTTAGCCAAAGGTAACGGTTGTCCCTCATAAGCATGATGATATCGTTCTTAGGATCCTCTAAGGGCGGCTGCTTGTATTGCCACGTGCTGTCGGGGTTGAGGACGGCTACGTAGCCCCCTTCAAGATTGACCGTCGTTTCCCGCTGCTGCTGGGCGAACGCCACCACCGCCAGGATGGCGAGAACCGTTAATGCCATTGTGAGTTTTTTTGTCAGCATATCGACAATATCCTTTTTTGTAGTTTGTTTATACGTTACAGATTCCACGGTTAAATATTGTACCTGTACCGTCCGGCAGCATCACCAGCTCTGCCGGGCGGTGCGGGTACAATATTTAATAGTGCTTTCAATAATGTACCGGCTAATCCTTTGTTAGCGGGCGGCCGCCGGCCGCCCGTGAAAACACCCTCCCGCCGCGCCAAACTACCGGCGGACCGGGTTTTCGCGCATCATCACGCCCTTCTCCATACCGAACCACTGTCTCCCCTCTGCGTCGCGGAACATCGCGTAGATCTCCTGCGCTACCACGCCGTGCGTGGCGGCATCGCTCACCCACTCCTCGCCGTTGAACCGCAAAACCCCCGTCGGCGAGCCGAACCACGTCCAGCGGCCGTCGTTCATGATGGAGGTGATCCCCTCGTGGATCTCCATAAACCTCTCCCACTTGCCGTTGCTGAACCGGTTGAGGTTCTTCGGGCCGTCGGTCATCCAGATAGCGTCGCCGCCGGGCTCCTTAGCCAGAACCGTTATGTTGTTCCAGTCGAGGCCGGTGGAGCCGGTGTTCTTGTTGTTGTGGTTCGTGAACTTCGACCCGTCGTAGACGCTCAGCCCCTTGTTGGTGCCGATGTACATATTGCCCCGCGAGTCGCCCACGAGCGCCTGAACCTTGTTGGATGGGAGCCCCTCGGCGGTGGTATACTTAGTCCACGAGCCGCCGGCAAAGCGCGCCGCGCCGTTCTCGGTGCCGGCCCAGATGTCGCCGTGCGCACCCATCGCCAGAGCGTGCACCGCGCCCTCGGGAAGCCCGTTCGCGGAGGTGTAGGCGGTGAAATTGTTGCCCTTGCGCACCGCCACGCCGCCGGCAGCCGCCACCCATACCTGGCCCTGGCCGTCTATTACAATGGCGCTGATGTCGGTAGCGGGGATGCCGGCCATATCCCTGAACTGCTGGCCCTGCTTGGCGTTAATCGGCTGATAAAACAACACCTTAGCTATGGCGTACCAAAGGTGGTTGCCCTGAACGGCAAAAGCCCGCACCGCCTCCGGGGCCGCGAATATCCTGTAAGCTACCTCCTTCTCGTACACTATCTCCTTGGCCTTCACATCCTCCGGCCTCTTCTGGGCCAGCGCCCCGGCGGCAACAAGACCGGCAACAAGCACAACTGCAGGGATAAGACGCTTCAACATGAAAAAATCCTCCTTTTACGCATAAAGCATTTATTGATGATTTAGGGTTTTTACAAAAACAGAGTACGTCATAAAGATAATATAATATGGGAAGATACACATTACACAATAAATTTTAATATTTTTGACGGTGTCATCATTTATATTATGGATACCATAACAATAATATACCCCCTAACAGGAGTTACCAGGACAAATGAAGAAATACGGCTTTTTCGACGACAAGGCAAGGGAATACGTAATCACGACCCCCGAAACCCCTTACCCGTGGATCAACTATTTAGGAACCCAGGACTTCTTCTCGCTCATCTCAAACACGGCAGGCGGGTACTGCTTCTATAAGGACGCCCGTCTGCGCCGCATCACCCGCTACCGCTACAACAACGTCCCGGTAGACATGAACGGCCGCTATTTCTATATTAAAGAGGGCAGCGACGTCTGGTCGCCCGGCTGGAAACCGGTCAAAAACGACCTCGACGACTACAAATGCCGCCACGGGATGGGCTACACCGTCATCCACGGCACCAAAAACAAGCTGGCCGCCGAGGCGCTCTTCTTCGTCCCCATGAACTTCAACGGAGAAGTCCACAAGGTCAAGCTGACCAACGAGTCCAAAAAGAAGAAAAAATTCACCCTGTTCTCGATGGCCGAGTTCTGCCTCTGGAACGCCCACGACGACTTCACCAACTTCCAGAGGAACCTGAACACCGGCGAGGTCGAGATAGACGGGTCTACGATCTACCACAAAACGGAGTACCGCGAGCGGCGGAACCACTACTCGTTCTACACGGTCAACACCGAGGTGGCGGGCATCCACAGCGACCGGGACAGTTTTACGGGCCGCTACAACGGCTTCGAGGCCCCGGAGGCGGTCATGAAGTGGAAGCCGGGCAAGTCGGAGGCAAAATCCGTAGGTGACGGGTGGAGCCCCATAGCCTCGCACGTCATCGAGGTCACGCTGGAGCCGGGCAAGTCGGAGGAGTTCGTCTTCGTGCTGGGCTACGTTGAGGTAGACAACGACGAAAAGTGGTCCAAGCCGGGCGTCATCAACAAGAAAAACGCGAAAGCGATGATCAAGAAGTTCAGCACAGCCTCCGCCGTCAACAAGGCGATGGCGGAAATGGAAAAGTTCTGGGACGACCTGCTCTCCCGCTACACCGTAAAAAGCGGCGACGACAAGCTCAACCGGATGGTCAACATCTGGAACCAGTACCAGTGCATCGTCACATTCAACCTCTCCCGCAGCGCCTCGTACTTCGAGTCGGGGATAGGCCGCGGCATGGGCTTCCGCGACTCAAATCAGGACATCGCCGGGTTCGTCCACCAGTTGCCGGACCGCGCCCGCCAGCGCATCATCGACCTGGCGTCCACCCAGTTCGAGAACGGCGGGGCGTACCACCAATACCAGCCGCTGACGAAAAAAGGCAATAACGAGGTAGGCGGGAACTTCAACGACGACCCGCTCTGGCTCATCTACTCCGTCGCCTCATATATTAAGGAAACGGGCGACTGGGACATCCTCAAGGAATC
>WQRV01000025.1 GCA_009786575.1 Chitinispirillia bacterium
ACGGTACGCGGACAAGTCAAAAGATTAAAAGCCAATTCGCCGCCCGGAACGTGGGCCGTGCCGCGTACCGGCTGTTCCAAACTTTACTGTACGAACCGGGTTCTGCAACCGTGAGCGAATTCTTCGGCGGCCGAGCTTTTAATGCATGTGATTGCATGCTCCCGCCCGTGCCGCAAGCCGCCTCTTTTCCCCCATATACGGTATCACGCCGGCTAAATGAGGCGACAAAACATTATCCCACATAGTCTTTGGACCTTGATTTTAGCTACGCTAAATTCCCATTTCTCACATATCCCTCCGTAGAGACGCAATGCATTGCGTCTCTACAATACCGGATTGCGGCAAATTCCCTTCCGAACCCATAAAAAAACCGCGCCCCATTTACACGGGAACGCGGTTTGTTAATCGTTAATTATGTGTACTGCGTTTCAGCTATTAGAAGCTGATGGTGAACTCCACACCGCCGCGTAAGCCGATGGTATCATCGCCTTCCCTGTTGGTGGCGTTGAGGTCAATGCCGAGCTTCGTGCCGAGGATCAGGTTATCATGGACGGCGATCGTGAGACCGATCGAGGGATCTATTGTCATGTCGGGGCTGTTATCCTCAGTAAAATCTTCCAGGAAGAAATCGCAGCCAACCCATGCCGTTAGCACATCGTTGAGCTGGAAATCAAGCTCGAGGCCAAAGCCCAAGTTCATCAGCATTCTGGTTGCCAGTGCATCACCGGGTTCCGGAGCCGGGTGGTCGATACCGATGCCGAGTTCAGCCCCAATGCCGAAGGAGATCATTTCATTGATGCCCATAGTGAATGCTACGCTGGGGATCAGGCCGATATCTCTGCCGAAGGCAGAATTGTCTACGGGGATACCGAGGTCAAGACCGAACGCGAACATTTCGGGGACGATCTGATAGCGGCCGCCGATAAAGTAGCCGGAGTTGATCCCTGCGACCTCATTGTTCGTGGCAAAAAGTTCCAGGTTTTCCATGATACCGTAGCGGATCTTAAACCCGCCCAGCGTACCGGTTCCGAGAGTAGCCTGACCCTTCTCGGCCTCAATAACGGTAAAATAGTCCCACGCCGCGAACGACGAGGACGTCAGCATACACACCGCTACTGCAACTACAGACAGCTTCTTCATACAAAACTCCTTGTTTTGTGGTTTATTAGATAAATAATAATTTAAAAAAGTCACGTTATTTTACTTAAACAGCAACGCAATATACTGCCCGTATCCCTTATTGGTTATATATCAGTATACTATTTGCTACAAAAAATTTCAAGTTTTTGACACTTTTTTTTGCCCTGCCAGAATTATAGCGCCGGATTACACGCCGAAAACCGCCGTCCCGGCATCTGGGCGTGCGTAAGCCTGAATGCCTGGCCGCCGGGCCGATAAATCATTATTTTGCTATCTGACGCCGAGGAGCCTTTTGGCTTCTTCAAGCGGTACGCCTTTTTCGACCAGGGCGATGATCTCGGCCATGCCTTCAGCCTTGCCTTCGGCCTTACCCTCGGCCCTGCCTTGGGCCATGCCTTGGGCAATACCTTGAACCATGCCTTGGGCCATACCTTGGGCCATACCTTGGGCGATACCTTGGACCATACCTTGGGCAATACCCTCTTCCAGGCCTTTTTTGCGGTAATAGTCTTTTCTGGCCATATCGTCGGCCTCGACCATCAGCTGGTAGACGTACTCGTCGCGCACACGCGGGTCGGCGCTGGCCTCCTCAAGCACCGCAAGCGCGCGCTTCATCGGCTTGCTCTTCTGCGCTAATGCCATGTAATCCTCCCTCTTCTCAGAGTTTATGAACCTGAGCCAGTCCTCTAACTTGCCGCTCTTGCCCTCGGGCAGCTTGGACAGCTCAAGCGTGTGAAACGCCCTCAACTCGTGCAGCGCGAAATGCTCGGTCTTCTCGAGCATCACGAACTCGCAGTGGAACCGCTTCGTTTTCGGCAATATGGTATCCTTGAGCACCATTATGCCCACCACCGGCAGCAGCTTATGATACTTGTCGCTCTTCTTGAGCTGTCGGACGGTCATATCACTAATATAATATTCGATACGCTTAAATATGGAATCTAAATTCCCAACCTGCATCTCAAGATCGACCATCTTGCCGTCTTTCAGTTTAAGTTTTATATCCAATATCCCCAGCTTGTCATCCGGCCTGTTGCGCCTCAGGTGCGGGTCGAGGAGCGTTATGGCGCTTTGGGCTATCCTGAACCCCAGCACCGCCGAGAGGAAATCCGCCAAAATGTCCAGATTACGCTCGTCGCCGAAGAGGATCTTGAAGATGACGTCGGCCGTCGGCGGGAGGAGCTCCGGCAGAGCTTCGCGGTACCGCCGGACCTGCGCCGCGCGGGAAAGCTTGATTTTAGATGTTGCTTTAACAGGCATTTTTGGGCGCCCTTTCATTAATTAAATGGTTTATGGCTGCCGCAAAGACGGGATGTTATGGCCCGGCGATACGGCGGGAATGGCCTTTTTGCGGCATTAATCCGGTAATACGGGAATTTTGTTGTGGAATGCGAGGGTCCAACCTTGTACGACGAGAGCCCGCCGGAGAGTTCCGGGGGCGCCGTGGGAATTTTATGTAATATATATTATGGGTGGGGGGGAAATGGGGATTTAATACCGATAAATCTCCATTTATCTACTAACCACAAAACAAGGAGTACGGCCTTATGGAAAGTTTGGAACTCTTTGCTACCAACAACGGTCAGGGTGGGATTGAATCAGGCTATTTTATTGGCTGCCGCTACCAGATTGTTCCCGAGATGTTCGCGTTCGGGTTGGATCTTGGTATCCCCAGCAGCACAGACCAAGATTGGGCAGTGGTTCCCAATGTGGCGCTCACTATGGGTTTGACAGAGGTAATCTCATTTGGTATCGGCGCCGACCTTGGCATCGATCTCAACAGGAATGTAAGGATGGGAACAGTAGAAACACCTGAAGACTCTTCACGGATCGCGATAAACCTGAACTTCGGCTTGGAGCGACGAAACCGATATTACTAAAAGAAGGCAGAAGAAAACCATCGGATTTGACGGCGGTGCAGAGTTCGTCATCGGTTTCTAATTTCCACAAAAGCCGCCGTTCACCGTGAGCGCGGCTTTTATTTATTCCGCCAATTTTCGCAAGTCAAAACATCCCCTTGACTTTTCGCGTGTCAAAATATAATATTGTTATATAGGGGAGGGTATTATGCCGGACAATTCGGCCAATCCGTTGCTGACGGACAATTTCTGCGGCTCGCTGGAGGATCTCGGCTGTTTCCGCGCCGCTCTTACGGGCGGCGGCCGGAGCGTGTGGGAGGCGTATCTGCGCGGGCGCGGGGAGGAGTGCGCCGCCGACCTGCGCGGGGCGGGCCTTTGCGGGTGCGACCTCAGCGCCTGGTATATGGAAGGCGTGGATTTCAGCGGCTCCGACCTCTCGGGCGCGCTCTTTCGGGGGGCCAAAATGGCGCGCGCCAAAATATCCGGCGCGAACCTCAAAGACGCGCAGTTCATTACCGCCGACCTCGAGGCTGCCGAAATCTCAAAGAGCGACCTCACCGGCGCCGACTTCACAAGGGCCCATCTGCGCGTAACCCGGATAACCGGCGTAACGGCCGTGGGCGCAATCTTTCGCGGCTCCCGCATGTACCGGGTCCAGATATCCGGCTGCGACATGAAAAAGGCCGACTTCTCCGGCGCCGACGGCCGCTACGGCACATGTACCGACTGTGATTTAACCGGCGCCGACCTCCACAGCAGCAATTTCGCACGCGCTGCCTTCACCAATGTTCTCATGGACAACGCCAACCTCTCCCTGGCCTACTTCTGCGATACTACCCTGCAGTCCGTCAGTATAGACGGGGCCGATATGAAGGGGTGTTTGTATCCGGGGCGCGGCAAAACATAATCCAACAAGAATTTGACTTTGATTTTGACTTTCCCGCCCCCTTTTATTATCTTAACTATATTATAGGCCCAAATTCCATAAACAGATAAAGGATCAAAAGGTCAGCATGGCAAACGTAAAATTCTACGCGGGCGAGTCCTTCCCCCTCGAAATGCATAAGGTGCGTATCATCCAGAAGCTCAACCTGATCCCCGTCGAGGAGCGCGGAAAAGCGATCTCGGCCGCCGGTAACAACACTTTTCTGCTCAAAAACCGCGACGTTTTTATGGACATGCTCACCGACAGCGGCGTAAACGCCATGAGCGACCGCCAGCTCGCCTCCATGATGTACGCCGACGACAGCTACGCCGGCAGCGAGACGTTCACCCGCCTTGAGGCCTCGGTCAAGCACTTTTTCGGCTGCAAGCACTTCCTCCCGGCGCACCAGGGGCGCGCCTGCGAGAACATCCTCTCGCAGACCTTCGTTAAGCCCAAGCCCGGCAGCGTGGTGCCCATGAACTACCACTTCACCACCGCCAAGGCCCTCATCACCGTCAACGGCGGCACCGTTGAAGAGCTCATCATAGACGAGGGGCTCAAAATCAGGAGCGACAACCCGTTCAAGGGGAATATAGATATAGACAGGCTCAACGCCGTGATCAAGCAGCACGGGGCCGCCAATGTCGCCTACGTGCGCATGGAGGCGGGTACAAACCTCGTGGGCGGGCAGCCGTTCTCCCTCGAAAACCTCGAGCAGGTGAGCCGGATATGCCGCGCGTCCAAAATCCCGCTCGTGCTCGACGCGAGCCTTCTTGCCGACAACCTCTACTTCAACAAGAAGCGCGAGGCGCAGTGCAAGTACATGACGCTGCACCAGATCGTGCTCAAGTTCGCCGACCTCTCCGACGTTATCTACTTCTCGGCCCGCAAGCTCGGCTTCGGCCGCGGCGGCGGCATCTGCACCAATAACGACGAGATCTTCCTCAAGCTGCGCGAGCTCGTCCCGCTCTACGAGGGTTTCCTCACCTACGGCGGGATGTCGGTGCGCGAGATGGAGGCCATCGCGGTGGGCTTGGAGGAGACGCTCGACGAAGACATGATAAGCCAGGGGCCAATATTTATCGATTACATGGTGAAGGAGCTCGACAAGCGCGGCATCCCGGTCATCACGCCGCCGGGGGGGCTTGGCTGCCACATAGACGCCGGGCAGTTCCTCGAGCACATACCGCAGGGCGAGTACCCGGCGGGGGCGCTGGGGTCGTCGTTCTTCATAGCGAGCGGCGTGCGCGGCATGGAGCGCGGGACGCTGAGCGAACAGCGCGAGCCCGACGGGGCGGAGCACTTCTCCAACATGGAGCTTCTGCGCCTCGCCCTGCCTCGGCGCGTGTTCACGCTGTCGCAGGTCAACTACGCCATAGACAGGTTAGTATGGCTGTACGAGAACCGCCGGCTGGTGGAGGGGCTTAAGTTTGTGGAGGAGCCCAAGATTCTGCGCTTCTTCTTCGGGCGGCTCGAGCCGGTGTCTAACTGGCAGACGAAGCTGATTGAGAAATTCCGTAAAGATTTTGGGGATAGTCTCTAATAATTGTTGGTTATACTATGACAGGCGCAGTCTCTTTATGATTGTGCCGTCAATTACAGGAACTGCGATATGGTAACAGTAATAATATCAGCCCGTAACCCCGTACCCGAGTCTACGCTTGAGCGGAACATCCGCAAGACGGCCGGGGCGCCGATTGAGTTGTTTATTATCAACAACGCGGCGGGGACCAACGGCCTCGCGTCCGTCTACAACTTCGGCGCGGCGCGGTCGCGGGGGGATGTGCTCGTCTTCATGCACGACGACGCGTTCTTCATGACCGAGAACTGGGCGCCTATACTTGAGGGCGTATTCGCGCAAGACCCGCGCATAGGCGTGGCGGGCGTGGCGGGGACACAGTACCTGCATAGCGACAACCCCTCGTGGACCGCCGCCGGGCAGCCGTTCATTCAGGGGCGGATCGTCCACGACCTGCAGAACGGGGACTTCTTCGCGACCCTCTTCTCGCAGGAGCGGGAGATGGCCGACGTGGTGGCGTGCAGCGGCGTCTTCTTCGCCGTCAGGCGGACGCTCTTAACGCAGTTCGGGTTCGACGCGGCCGCGTTCGGCGGCTTCAGCTTCCACGACCTCGACTTCTGCATGCAGGCGCGCAAAACGTGGCGGGTGGTGGTAACAAGCGATATCCTGATCAAGCACCGGTCAACCGGCACGTACGACAAGGAGTGGCAGCGCTACGGCCAGGTCTTCCTCCAAAAGTGGGCGGGGCTGCTGCCGGCCAGCTGCACGAACATGATCCCGAACCCGGAGCGGGTCGTCCCCGCGGTAAACGCGAACCTGAAGGGCAAGATCGAGCAGAGAACGATCGCGTAAGATGTTCCTCAAAAAAAACGATTTGATCTTAGCCCCGCTGGCAGGCGTCGCCGATACGGTGTTCCGCAGGGTGTGCAAGGCCTGGGGGGCGGATATTACCGTCTCGGAGATGGTCAGCGCGGACGGGCTGCATTACAAATCCTCAAATACCGCTGAGTTGATGAAGTTCGATGGGGCCGAGCGGCCTATCGGCGTGCAGCTTTTCGGGTCGGACCCCGAAAGGCTGGCAGAGGCGGCGTTATTTACGTATGAGAACGCCGGGCCGGATTTCATCGACCTGAACTCAGGATGCCCCGTCCCCAAGGTCGTCAAGCGCAACGGCGGGGCCGCGCTGCTCAAAAACCCGGAACTGTTCGGAAGGATAGTCAAAGCGATGGCCCGCGCCGTACCCATCCCCGTAACCGTAAAAATCCGCTCCGGCTGGAATATGCACGAGTGGGTCGATGAAGAGTTCGCGAGGATTGCGCAGGATAACGGCGCCGCTGCAATCACCCTCCACCCCCGCTCTCAAACGATGATGTTCACCGGGCACTCGTTATGGGAGCGGATCGCAATCGTCAAGAAGGCCGTGTCCATCCCGGTAATAGGCAACGGCGATATTACGTGCGGCGCGGATGCGGTGAAGATGCTCGCACAAACGGGGTGCGACGCGCTGATGATAGGCCGCGCGGCCTTCGGCAACCCCTGGATATTCGCGGAGGTCAAGGCGGCACTGAATGGGGAGGGTTACACCCCGCCGTCACCGCAAATCCGCAAAGACACAATCCTCGGCCACATCCGCACATTCAGAGAAACCCACGGCGAGCACCACGCCTGCGGTGAGATGAAAAAGTGCGCGTCGTGGTACCTGAAAGGGATGGCCGGCGCAAGCGCGGCAAGGAGCAGAATCTTCGGGGCGTCGTCGTCGCCGGAGATAGAAGATATCGTTGATAATTTTTTTGGGATTGTATAGGTAAATTCCCATCTATCACTATTTCGGTATCCTAACCACAAACATATTCTTCCAATTCTTCCCCGTCAGATACCACTCGTCCTTCCCCTCGCACCACGCGATGCCGTTCAGCACGTCGTCTCCCATTGGCGGCATCCGCGGCCCCTCGATCTGCCTCAGTTCGGTGCAGTCTATCACGCGGCTTACCCGCCCGTCCGCCAGCGGTATCTCTGCTATAAAATCCTGCAGCCACACGTTGGCGTAGAGCATCCCCCTCGCGTACTGCAATTCATTCAGATAGAGGAGCGGCCTCCCGTTCAGTGTTACCGGCACTTTCCGCGTTACCTCGAATTTTTCATTCCGAAAATAGACCGTATCCGTCCCGTTGCTCATGATGAAGGAGGCGCCGTCGTTGGTCAGGCCCCACCCCTCGCCGTCGTAGCGGAACACCGGCGGCTTTCTGGTCAGCGACGGGTAGTTGTAGCGTATGGCGTAGCGGTCTTTCCACGTAAGCTGCACGAGCTCGCCGCCGAAAATAGTTATGCCCTCGGCAAAGACGTCCGGGACAGCGATGTTTTTGAGGATGGCCCCAGTCCCCGCGTTTACCATGCGCAGGCTCGAGCGGCCTATGAGCCCGGTACTCTCGTAGAGGACGGTATCGGCAAGAATCAGCCCCTGCGTGAACGCTGCGGGGTCGTGTTTGACGGTGCGGACAATTTCGGGCTTGACTACCGTGGCCGCCGGTGCGGCGCGCCATTGGGCGCGGGGGGCGGCAGCCAGCGCCAATACAAAAATCAGGGCCGGCGTCAATCGGCACATTATAAATCGCAGCATAATCAATCGGCTACAGTATAGGCGGCAATAAAAACGGGAAACGGCCGCGCTGCCACGGCCGCCCCCGAAACTACACATCAGTAGCACTTTTCGTCGTCACAGTCACAGTCGCAGGTTATTGACCGGTACTTGTCGTACAGAAACGCCCCGGCGACAATCATCAGCACCATAACCGTTACAAACTTGATAAACTTGAACATTGAAATGCCCCTTTTCTGATATATTGTTATGTTATTAAACTATCACTTCTTCGGCCTGCGGATAACGTAATAAGTCACGTCCATCGTGCCGCCCTGTTTTACGATCTGCGAGGTTGCTACCTGCTTCCTCTTGCTGAGCATGGGCGATGTGTTACGGGAATCGTACACATCCATATCCCAGTCCCAGGAACCGCCTGTCCCGTGAAAATAATCGTTCAGCCCCCGCACATTGAAGGCGATCTCGAAGAATTGGTCGGCACCGTCGCCGTCAAAGTCACCCTCGTTGATAGTGATAGTGTAGTTCGCGACGATATCCCAATAGCCGTACTGATCCTCACCAGAGCATATAGCGGTATAGTTGCCCGGAGCTATAGGAAAATACCTGCCCTTGTTCATGGCGCTGCCGATCGTGCTTGAATAGATGTTGTTCGGAAGGTCGGGGCTACCGTCGTATCTTGGGATGTCGGTAGCGCTCTCGGTGTCAAATTCAGCGCTCATGTATACATCCTCCCACCAGTCATACACGTCATTGTAGCTTGCTGCGATCATATCAATTTTGTGCTGCTGGCTGGATTCCCAGGTGAACCGTACATACGCGTCCCCGTCGAAACCTATACACGATGCCATAAAGACTCCGGCGGTGACAGCTGCCAGACCCAACGAAACAAATTTCCTGACTTTGAACATAAAAAACCTCTCTTTCTAAGAGTTATAAGATAAGTATCGAATATTTTTAATATTCTTATAAATATATATACAACTATTGCGCCGTGTCAAAATTTTTTGAAAAAAAAGCCGCACCGCGGTTTCGCGGTACGGCTTCCGGTACTGTTTTTAACTTAATAAGGCCAAAAATTAAGCCCTTTTAGCCCTGCGGATCACGTAGTATGTTACGTCTGCGCTGCCGGCAGAGGTCACCTTCTTGACGAAGAACTTCTTGACCTTTTTCTTCTCCAGCCTCGGATCCGTGTTAGGATTGTCGTACTCATCCTTGAACCAGCCGAGGTCGTCGTCGCCGCCTACGAAGGCCCCAACGTCAAACGCGATCTCGAACCACTTGTCGGCGCCGTCGTCGTCTTCCGTAGCGTGATTGATCGTGATGACGTAGTTGGCTACGATGTCAAAGTAACCGTACTCGTCCTCGCCGGAACATACGGCGGTGTAGTGACCAGCCGAGATCGGGAGGTACGTGCCCTTGTACTCGGTGCTGGCGATTGTGCTTGAGAAGAGGTTGTCGGGGAGCTCGGCGCTGCCGTCGAACTCGGGGATGTCAGACATGCTCTCCGGGTCAAAATCAGGGTCGCTCTCAATGAAGTCATACCAAGCGTCCACGTCAGCCTTGCTTGCAGCGATGGCGAGGATCTTGTCCTGCTCGGCGGCTTCCCAGGTGAACCTGACTTCGGCGGCACCGTCAACAAAATCGGGGGCGACGCCAAACACCGCGGTGATTACAACGTCGTCGTCCGGCATGTAGAAGTACGAGTTGGAGGCTTCGTACCTGTCGGTATATCCGTCTTCGTAGATATAAAAGTTATCGTTGTAGATCTCAGGCGTAACGTCCCAGCGGATAAACACTTCGCCGGCCGGAGGCGTGGCGGAGAGGAGTACCAGCCTGTCGGCCCCATAGAATATACCGGTTTCGCCGTCTTTTACTATGATTTCTTCTTCTTCTTCATCCGTAAACGTAATCGTACCGCCGTTGATTGCGGCTTCATAGCCGATATTTTCCGTAAACACCGCGGTGATCACAACATCGGCGGCAGGCATATAGAACCATGAATCAAAGGGCATATACCTGTCGGTAGGCTTGGTCGGGTTTCCAGTTACAACGCCGCCATAGTCATAGAAGTTATCGTTGTAGATTTCGGGCGTAACATCCCAGCGCAGGAACCTGAAACCTTCCGGGATCTCGGCGGCGAGCAAAATCAGCTTATCTTTCTCAAAGAATATGCCGGTTTTACCGTCTTCCACGACGATTGTTTCGCCCACTTCATCCGTAAACGTAATCGTACCGTTATTGATTTCGGCGGTATACGGTTCAGGGGGAGTCGCATCGAAAACTGCCGTAAGCACCACATTATTGGCCGGCATTGTGAAAGTGAGGGTGGGGTTTGTCCTGCTGGCAGCAGGGATCACCACGCCTGAGGCATCCCACCTGACGAACAGGCTGTCCGCCGGAACCGTCGCCGTTACGGTAACGGCGTCGCCTTCGAAGAATATCGCTGTAGCGCCGTTATCGGCAACTTTACCGCCGGACACCGAGACAGAGTACCCTTCTTTTTCGACAGGATCACTCTCGCAAGCCGCTGTAAACATCCCCACCGCAAGCGTCAACAACGCCAAACCAAACAACTTTTTGAATTTAAACACACTGCACTCCTTAAGTTTGAGTTATAAAATGTTTTTTTACATGTTTTGGCGGATCGCTCCGCCCGTTTTTTCTGCACTAAACGCGGGGACGGCTAATTTGGCCGGCCCCGCGGGTTATTGTCCTGCATTGTTACAGTGCCGCACGCTGCCCGTTGCCGGTTAGCGGTCGCCTCTTTTGCCTATCCTTCTGTGCTGGAGCGCGGAAACGATCTCGTTTGCCACAACCGCGATTTCCTGAGTGTTGCGGGCGAGCTTGGTGCTCTCGCCGGTCGCGATAATGGTGCACTTCTCGAGGTCGAGGACGCGGGCAAAGACGCTCACGCCGCGGCCGGCCTTCTGGATATCAATAATGACCAGATACTCAATTTCGTAGTCGCTGCCGACTTTGCAGAAGTCCTTGTCGTCGAGGAGCTGGCCGCGGCGGTTAAGCCTCGCTTCAGCCTTCTCGACTTCCCGGAAGAACCCGCGCGCGCCGCGCCTGGGGGCCGAGTAGCTCCTGGTGTTGGTAAGGCCGTTGACAATGGCTTCCGCCAGTTCTTCGCCAACCGCTACCGACTCGCCGCCGAACACGTAACCGGCGATCTGGTTGCCGCGGGGCGGGGGCGGAGGAGCGGGCCTGAACCTTTTCAGGAGTTCGGCGGAGATCTCTGCGGCAGCCGTATTGACCTCTGCTGTGTTGCGGATAAGCTTTATGTAGTCTGACGTAGCCCCAACCTGGCACCTGCCAAGGTCGAGGATCCGGGACCGGACACTGGTGCCGCGGCCGGCTTTCTGGATATCGAGCACGACTAAGTACTGTACGCCCTCGTCATCGCCGATTTTGCAGAAATCCCTGTCGTCGAGGAGCTTGCCGCGGCGGCCGAGCCTATCTTCAGCCTTTTGCACTTCCTTGAAGAACCCGCGGGCGCCGCGGCGGGGATGCGAGTACTTACCGTCCCGGACCAGATTGTTCGCCAAAGCTTCGGCCAGCTCTTCGGCGAGGTCGCCCTTCATGTCATCGCCGCCGAATACGTACGCAGCTATCGTGTTGCTGCCGCCGCCACCGCCGCCAGTTTTCGCGCCGCCTACAACCGCCTGCGCAAATGCCACCGAAAAACAGAGCGCCGTGAAGGCCAGCGCTTTAAGCATTACAGATTTAGTCATCTGCAATCCTCCTCTTGTTGATAAGATGTTTATAGTTTAAACTGCATTTTGTCCACAGCCTAATGCCCCTAAAGACATATACATTATACATTACGGTTAGACGGTTTAACAACAAAAATTGTTACAAAAATTATTACCGATAAAATAAGGGGTACCGTCCAGTAGGCCGAAAAGTCTACAAAACCCGTAGAATCAGCGAATTTGTCGATAAAACGGCCTGCCGCGTAGCTTCCGAAAAAGCCCCCCAGCCCCGCCGTGAGCACCGCGAAGAGCTGGTGCGCGCCGGTACGGTCCCGCAGGCTGCAGTGCCGGTCGAGGCAGATTACCACCGTAATCATAATAAAGGTGTACACCAGCCCATGCACCGAAAGCGCCGTGTAGATCAGCCAGCGCGCTTCCCCGAAGGCGTACACCGCGAACCGGAAGATCCCAAGCCCCACCCCCGCCAAAAGCACCGTTTTCGTCCCAAACCGCCTCAAAAGGAGCGCCAGCGCCCCCATAGCGAAGATTTCCGGCACTTGCCCGAGGCTCATCGCCGGCAGGATGTCGCGCTCCGGGAGCCCTATCTGCTTGAGGTACGGGGCCGTCCCCACGTTGTAGAACCGGTCGATGAATGTCCCCGCCGCCCCAACGAACGCCAGCGCCAGCACCTGCGGCTTCATTATGACCTTAAACGCCGCCGCCGGGAAGAACTCCCGCCGCCCGGATTGCCGCTCCAAGCCCCGGGGGATGGTGAGCGAGTACGCCGCCATGACGAACGACGCCGCCGCCGACACCCGCAGGAGCAGCGGAAGCGGGCTTGCCCCGCCGTCCGCCGCCGCCTCGCCGCGCAGTATCACGAAACTGAAGAACCACGCCACCGCGATCCACCCCACCGTCCCCCAGACCCGGATGTTCCCGAACTTCTCGCGGTCCTGCGGGGTGTGGTGGAACGTAATGGCGTTTATCAGGGGGACGGTGGGGTTAACGGATATATTATATATGAAATAGGCGAGCAGGGCGGGATAGAACTCCGTCTGGGCCGAAAAAACGAGCATGCACACCCCGCCAAGGGCGTTCAGGAGGGCCAAAAGCCGCTCCGAAGAGACCACCCTGTCGGCCAGAAACGCCATTATTACCGGGGAAACGAGGGAACTGACGGCGGCTATCCCCAAAATAAGCCCCGCCTGCGCGCCGGAGAAGCGGAGGCAGTCGCGCAGGTACAGGCTCATTATGGGCCCCGTGGCCCCCCAGATGAAGAACTGGATGAACATTAGCAGGCTCAGGCGTGTCTTTGGGTATCTCATCGTTGGGGCGCGTTTCGTTATGTTAGGGGAGGCCCGTGCGGGCGTCCCCGTAAGAATCTGTAAAAATAATTTATTTTCATACAAAGCATATTATATATTATCTCTGTCTGTTATATTATGCAACGGTATCAAAACTTTAAAGGAGCTTTGATTATGTCCAACGTATTTTATATGCCTGCCCCCGACCTGAATGGCGACTGGGCAGCGCAAGACGCCCTGCCGGAGTACAAGGAGGACGCCTCCATCTTCAAATTTACGGTAGCCGCCGACGGCAAGACCGCCGCCTTCGAGGTCTGCGACGACGTGGCGGCCTGCCGTCAGGCGCTGGGCGGTCTGCGGCGCGGCTGGATGATGGTCGTCTGCGAGGCGGCGGAGTTTGCCCCGGCTAGCACCAAAGCCATAAAAACCGCCAAAACGGGCTCGGCCGAGCTGCATGCGGACGGAGCGAAAATCGCGTGGAAGGTGACGGATAAAGCGGCGATAGAATTCATAGAGGGGGGCGCCGCAGCGGCGCCCGCACCCGCGCCCGCCGGGGCGGCACCCAGCGCCGGGTCTAAGGTATTCTACATGCCGGCCCCCGAGCTGACCGGCGTCTGGGCCGCCGCCCACGCCTCCGACGAGTATAAGGAAGGCGAATCCATCTTCAAATTTACGGTATCCGCCGACGGCAAGACCGCGACCTTCGCGATCTGCAACGATACCGCGGCCTGCCGGGCGGCGCTCGCGGGCCTGCGACGCGGCTGGATGATGGTTGTCTGCGAGGCCGGTATGTTCGCCCCGGCGAGCACCAAGGCCATCAACACCAACACGGAGGGGGTAACAGACCTCCAGGCCGACGGCGGGTGGAAGCTGAAATCGAAGGCGGTGATTGAGTACGTTGAAGAGGGCGGTAAGGCATCCATGCCCGCGCCGACGGCGATACCGGCGATGACGGCCTCATCCAAGATATTCTACATGCCGGCCCCCGACCTTAACGGCGTCTGGGCCGCCGACGGCGCGAAGCCGGTCTACAACGAGGAGGCCTCAGTCTTCAAATTTGCCGAAGCGGTAGACGAAAAATCCGCCGTGTTCTCCGTCTGCGAAGATACCGCGGCCTGCCGCCTCGCGCTGGGCGGGCTGCGGCGCGGGTGGATGATGATCGTCTGCGAGGCGGCGGAGTTCGCCCCGGCAAGCACCAAGGCCATCAAGACGGTCAGGATGGGGGCTGCAGACAAGCAGGCGGACGGCGGCTGGAAAATTCGTGAGAAGGCGGCGATTGAGTTTATAGAGTAACCGGATGCGCCAAAATAACGCAATTAGCGGCCGGCGGCCGGAAACGGCCGCCGGCCGCTTGAATTACCGCACGTCAACCGTCAGCTCCACCCGTACCGTTTCCCCGGACTGCGTCTTTAGAACTCCGCGTACGGTGTAGCGGCCCGCCGGTACCGGGCGGCCGTCCAGATCCCTCAAGTTCCACACGCCCGCGCGGCGGCGGGTATTGCCTACCGCGCCGCGGTCCGTTACTTCCACGCCCGCCACGATATTGCCTGAGGAGTTGTACACCGGCAGCGCGGCGGGGGTAACGCGGGAGCCCTGCCGGTAAAATGTTACCCCGCCCGGCCTTACCGCCGTGCTGGGGATGACGGTGAAGTTGCCGGCGGCTTCGGGACCGGTGGCGGCAGGAGTTGCCGGCGCCGGCGGCTGGCTGACGGGCGCGGCTGCGGGCTGCGGGGCCGCCGTGCCTGGGGATTGAACCACGGCAGCCGGCGTTCCGCTGCCCGCAGATGCCTGCAGGCGTACAAACTTTTGCGTCCAGTAGTGAGTGTAGGTAGCACTGGATCCCGCGGGGCGCAGGATCAGTCCGACGCCGAGGTGGGTGCTCTTGTCGCTCAGAATGTTCGCCTTGTGCCCGGGGGAATTCATCCACGCCAAAACCACGGCCTCGGGCGTGGCGCTGCCGTATGCGACATTCTCACTCCAGCTGTTCGCACCTGTGACGCCCATGCGGTCTGCCCTCTGCCTGGGGGAAGACCCGTCCGAGCCCGTGTGGCCGGTCATGTTGTTGCGCAGCATATCCTCGCTGTGCGCGAGCGCTGCGCTTGCCAAAACATCGTGCCAGACAAGAGCCGGCAAACGGTACTTTGCCCTCTCAATATTCGTAAGTTCAAGCACACGCCGCTCAAACACGCGAACCTGGTCTGTCTGCTGCTCAACCCCTTGCGCATACCCCGCCAACACCATAGTTGAAAGCAGCGCCGCTGTAAAAACAAATGTCCTAAACATACCGGCCATCCCTCCGTAGTTTAAAATTTACCGGACTGCGAATACCGCCTGAAGCCGGCGGTTAGTATTATTGCCTCCTGAATTCCTCAGGAAGAGTCGATTTTTCCTTATCGTTCCGCAAAAAATCGTACGCCGGCACGATCATCTCTATGCCCTCGCGCATGAAGATGTCGAGGATGCGGCAGTTCAGCTCGGCGTAGATGAGCGCCTGCCGGTCGGGGTGTTTTGTGTATATGCAGATCGAGTGCACCGCCGCGCTGTCGGCCAGCGTTTTTGTAAGTACAAAGGGTTTGGGGTCGGGCAAAACGTACCCGGTTTTAAGCGCCGCCTCAATCAGCAGCTCGTGCGCCCTCTGCCAGGTAACATCGTACCCCACGCTGACATCCATTGACAGTATGATGCCCTCTTTGTGCGCCTCGGTGCTGTAGTTGATAACATTCGACGACAGTATCGCGGAGTTGGGGATCGTGATGACCTCGCGCTTTACCGTTTTCACGCGCACTACGAAGAGCGTCTTCTCCACAACGTCTCCGTATACCTCACCCACCTTTATCCTGTCGCCTACCTTAAACGAGCGCATGTAGGTGATGACCATCCCGGCCACCATGTTGGAGATCACGCTCGACGAGCCTATCGAGAACAGCACGCCTATGAAGACCGACACGCCCTTGAAAACCGCGGACTCCGATTCCGGCAGCAGCGGGAAGATGAGCACTATCGTGAAGGCGATGATGAATATACGCAGCAGCGTGTAGGTAGCGTGCGCCCAGTCAGGGTAGAACTTGGGGATAACGAGCCGCCCCGCCTCTATCTCCTGCGCGAAGTAGCGCAGGAACTTGAGGATGTAGCGCATTACTATGATGATGACCGCGATGCGCAGCAGTTTGGGGATGTAGGCAACGAACCCCTGGAGTATCGCGATTACGGGCGTGACGATCCACGAGAACAGGGTGCCGGCGAGGCTGCGCGTAGCCGGGAAGATGGCGAAGATGAGCGGCAGCGCGATGTAGAGCAGGAGCGCGTAAATCGCGTAGCGCAGTATCCTGGAGGTTAGCAGGGCCGCCCTGATAAGCTGGGCGGAGGAGAGGATATCTATGTTGCGGAAACGGATACCCTTGAACCATGTGCCGCGGTGCTCGAGGAGCCGGCGGTCTATAACCTTGAGGAAGATATGGTTAGTCAGCCTGTACAGTACGAAGAGCACCAAAAGGACGGCGAGCGACAGGCCCACCATCTTTAGGATGTTGAGGACATCAAGGCCATGAATATAGGCGCTGACCGATCCGTAGATTTTATCCGTCCACGACACCATATTGGTATCGGCGGCAGTCAGCGTGTCTGTGAAGGTTGACGCCGAGTCTGTTTTGGCTGATGCTGGCATAGTGCCGGTTTCCTCCATCTGTACATCCAACCGCCAAAGCGGGGATTAGCCTGCCTAATCCCCGCTTTCCGGCGTTGGCGGTCAGTTCCTCATGATGTACGGCTGCCCCGTCGCCTCAATTACGATCCTCCACAGTGCGCCCTGAGGGTCTATGCAGTTGCGTTTCGAGGTGGCGAGTTCCGTGGGGATGTGGACGAAAGTGTCGTTGACCTGGCTTATGAGCATCTTTGTTTTCCCGGCCATTGCCGCGTGGACCGCCGCCGTGCCCAGACGGGCGCAGTAGATCGAGTCTATCGGGTTGGCGCGGGTAGCGCGGATGATGTAGCTCGGGTCGATGTAGCGCAGGTTGACCTCGAACTTCTTCGCGTCGAAGTAGGCCTTTAGCCTGTCTTTAAGGAAGAGGCCGATGTCGCCCAGTTTTTTGTTGCCGGAAGCGTCGTACTCGGTAGACGCTGCCTCAAGGTGCTCCTGCCCCGCCCCTTCGGCGACCACTATGACCGCGTGGCCGCGCGCCTTGAGGCGGCGCTCAAGGTTGGCCAGCAGGCCGTTGTCGCCTTCGAGGTCGAAGGGCAGCTCGGGTACCAGCACGAAGTTGACGTCGCGGGAACCAAGGGCGGTATAGGCGGCGATGAAACCGGCCTCCCTGCCCATCAGCTTTACAAGCCCTACGCCGTTTATCGCGGCGTCGGCCTCCACGTGCGCGCGGGTGACCGCCTTTACCGCCTCGGAGACGGCGGTCTCGAAGCCGAACGACTTTGAGATGAAACTCAGGTCGTTGTCTATGGTTTTGGGTATCCCCACCACCGCGATGTTGAGCCCGCGGCGCTCCACCTCCTCGGCGAGCTGCAGGGTACCCCTCTGCGTGCCGTCGCCGCCTATGGTAAAGAGCATGTTGATGCTCTCCGCCTCTAACCGGTCAACGATCTCGACGGTCCGCTCGCCCTTACCCCGCGACGACCCGAGAATCGAGCCGCCTTTGCTGTGGATGCTCGAGACGGTATCCGGCTTGAGCGACATGAGCGGCAGGTTAAATTCCGGCAGAAAACCCCGGTACCCGAACCGCACGCCGGAGACCCGGCGCACGCCGTACTGGTACCACAGGGCCATCACAACCGCCCTGATGACGTCGTTGAGGCCCGGGCACAGCCCGCCGCAGGTGACCACCGCCGCGTGGACCTTGTCCGGGTCGAAAAATATCCGCTCCCGGGGGCCGGCGCACTCAATTAAGTGCTTCTCGGTGTAGACGCACTTCTCGCCGGGATGTGCGTGGATGTCGAAAATGACCATGTCATCGTCGGTGACATAGTTAGCCATCATATCCCCGGTGTGCTTGGACAAGTGTACCGGGGACGGAATTTTTCTGGGACCCAGGATCGGAATCGTGAAGTCGTGTTCGTATCTGTTCATATTAGTCCGACACTGCCTCCGCGGCGGCCTTGGATGCGGCCTCCTTGCTGAACGCCATACCGATTATGGGCAACATATCGGGCTTCTGCAGCTTGAGCTCCATCTCGCCGTACTGGCCCTTCTGCAGCTTGAATTCGGACAGCTGGAACCGCTTGACCTCAAGCACCGCGCCGTCGCCCTGCAGCTGGAACACAAAATCGCCCTTGCGGCCGTCCTTGGTAGCCACCCTGCGGCCGTAGTCGTAGATGTACTCTATATCCTCAATCCGTATCGGGGAGAGGTTTCCGTCTACCCGGATCCGCATCTGCGACAGGTCGTTCATCCTGCCCTTCGCACTGGCCCCGTTGCCCTCTATGTAGCCCGCCGAGTGGAACTGGAAGTTCATCCCCGCGTCTACGGTAACGGTCCCCTCGCCGGGGAACGGGCGCTTGAGCTTGACATCGTAGTCGCCAAGGTACACACGCCAATAAAGTACCTCTGAGGTCTTGCGGGCGTCGTTGATGACCCAGGTCTTGCGCTCAATCATCCCGCGGGCCTGGGAGAAAGCCGAGCCGGCGAATACCGCCAGCAGAAGGGAAAACATTATAGTTACACGTACTGCACGGTTCATACGGTCCTCCTGTATGGATTATTAATGATTATAATTAATTACCAATAATTAGAACAGCGCCGCCGCTTTTTTGTTACCCGCGGTGCGGCACGTATACATAATAATATAATTTTGGGACGGGAAAAGTACAATTTTTTTATTTTTCGGCTGCCTCCCCCCGAACCCCGCACCCGGCGGCGGCGAGCTTTGGGACGGCCGGCTCATCCCCGCAAATTTATATTTTTTGGGGCGGAGTCCTGCAAACAACGCACACTAAACCGGAGTGTCTTGTTGATGTTGTGCCTGCCCATATTGCCGTCGCGGTTGCTCATGTCCCGCCTCCAGGCGCCGTCCGCACCGCGCTCCGTGGCGCTCCACCAGAAGCCGAGGTTGCCGGCATAGCCGAAGTTGCCATCGCTCCAACGGCCGCCGCCGGGCAGGGCCGAAAAGCCGTATTCGTCAGTAGCTGCTTTATAGATCTTGTACACAGACCATCCTGTCTCCGACTTCAATTTCGTTCCTGCAGTTTTTTCTCCACCCACAAAATCCGTCAACGCCGTCCACTCCGCATCACTCGGTACCCTCCACGGGGCCGGACAGGCTTTCATCGCCTCATTCCAATTATAGAGCCGCCCGTATTTTTGACAGTTGCTCTCGTCATTTTCATAACATACGGAACTATCCGTTACGAAGTTAAGATTTTCCGCCATCCACGTAAAATTCCCAATCCTCACCATCCGGTACGTCTTGGCATCCCGCGTATCGGTAAAAGTACCGTCACCGTTATCAATTGTCGTCATCGCAATCTGTACGGTATCAGTTGCCAGCGCAGCATCCTTACGCTCCGCCGTTTTCCCGCACCCAGCCGCGACTACCGTGAGGGCCGCGAGGGCGAGGATCGTTGTTGCTGTTGGGCGGTGGATTTTGGGGGGGTGGTCATAATTGTAATATACATCATGTCCGGGGCGGGCGGGGAGATTATGAGATGGGCTGGATTTCTGGGGGCGGGATAAAAGGGGGCGCGCCCTGTGCCGCAAAAGGCGCGGCTTGGGGCGGCGGCTCGCAATTGCTGCGCTATTGCGGGGCCGCAAAGTCCCGAACACAGCGCACGCTGTACAGGCGTGCCTTGTTGCTGTAGTCCCTGATCACGCTGCCGCCGTCGTAGTACATGAACCGATCCCAGGCATTGCTCGCACCGCGCTCCGTAGCGCTCCACCAGCTGCCGTAGTCGCCGACACTGTAGAAATTGCCGCCGGAATAGCCGATGCCGCCGGGCAGGGCCGAAAAACCAAATTCGCCAGTGCCGTTACCGGATACCAATTTACCATCGTCATCCTCCCAATAATCCCTCCAACCGGTTGTTGATTTAAGCTTTTTACCCGCAAATTTCCAATAATAATTACCATCTTCATATTCCACAAGCTGACCACATTCATCTTTCACACGCTGACCACCGGCCGCCATCGCCAACCCGTCCCAATCTTCATCACTCGGCACCCTCCATCCCGCCGGACAGGCTGTCATCGCGTCATTCCAATTATAGAGCCGCCCGTATTTGGTACAGTTGGAATCGGCGTCATCGTAACAACGGCTGCTGTCTGTTGCGAAATTTAAATTTTCCGCCATCCACGTCAATTCCCCAATCCTCACCGTCCGGTACGTCTTGGCATCCCGCGAATCGGTAAACGTCCCGCTAACGGTATCGAGTGTTGCCGCCGCCGCTGCCTGTACGGTATCAGCCACAGGCGCAGCATCCTTACGCACCGCCGTCTTGGCGCATCCCAGCTCAATTACCGCAAGGGCCGCGAGGGCGAGGAGCGTTGTTGCTGTTGGGCGGTGGATTTTCGGGGGGGCGGTCATGGAGGTAATATATATTATGGGTGGAGGGAAATGGGAATTTAGCGTAGCTAAAATCAAAAGATTATGGGAAAATGTTTTGTCGCCTCATTGAGCCGACGTGATACCGTATACGGGGGAAAAGAGGCGGCTTGCGGCACAGGCGGGAGCATGCAATCACTTGCATTAAAAGCTCGGCCGCCGAAGAATTCGCTCACGGTTGCAGAGCCCGGTTCGTAGAGTGAAGTTTGGAACAGTCGGTACGCGGCACGGCCCACGCCCAAGCATCGCGGGCGGTTACGGCAGGATGTGCGGTTTTAATCTTTTGACTTGTCCGCGTACCGTAGAAGCGAACTCCTTTCATGCCGGGCGGCGAGTAGTTCCATTGGGGCTGATGCTTCTGCAGCCGAGATGTGAATACATGGATTGCATGCTCCCGCAGGCACAGCAAGCCGCCTCTTTTCCCCTATATCATGGGATGGCGTCGGCTCAATGCACCGACAAAACATTTTCCCATAGTCTTTTAAAGTCAAAGTCAACGGCAACGGCAAAGATAAACCCCAATTTCCCGTACACGTACCTACTTCAATTCAACAACATTGCGGTAATACCAATTGATCCCGCCGGTGATCTCTTTGTCGGACAGCTTGCCGCCGGGCTTGCCTGCGGTTTTGCCGTCGTTGGTGGCTATCTCGCCTTCGAAGATGTTGAAGCCGCCTTCCAGTATGCGCTTTCTCGCCGCGGCTACCGCCTCTTCCATTCCCGGCACCGCGAGGGCGGGGTTGAGCGGGGTGATGTCTACCATGCCGTCGGCCAGGCCGCCGTAGTAGGGCTCGGCGTTGAATGTGCCGTTTATGATGCCGCGCAATAGCGAGGTGTAGTAGGGGGCCCAGTTCCAGATTACCGAGGTCAAAACGGCCTTGGGGGCGTCGGGGAGCATGTCTACGTTGTAGCCTATACCCCACACGCCGAACTTCTCGGCTATGTGCTGCGGCTGGGGGGTGTTGCTGTGCTGCGCGATCACGTCGCATCCCGCCGCGATGAGCCTGCGCGCCGACTGGGCCTCCACCGATGGGTCGTACCAGTTGGCTATCACGGAGACGTAGACATTCGCTTCAGGGTTTACGCTCTCCACGCCCATAGCGAACGCGCTGATGCCGCCTGTCACCTCGCTGTTCGACTTGTCCTGCGCCGCGACGTAGCCTATCTTGCCGCTCTTCGTCTTAAGGCCGGCCGCGATGCCGCTGAGGTAGCGCGCCTGGTAGATGCGCCCGAAGTAGTTGGTAAAGTTGACGCCGTTGCTTTTGATGCCCGACGCGTTCGCGAATACGACGCCGGGGTGTTTGGCGGCCAGCTTCTCGCAGGCGTCCATTTGCCCCCAGCTGGCGGCGATGATGACGTTGGCGCCCTCCGAGATGGCATCGGCAATAGCGTCCTCAACCATAGCCGGGCCGGACTCGTTCACGAAGAGCTTGCGGATAATCCGGTCGTCGCTCAACCCAAGCTCTTTCTGTGCCGCCTGTATGCCCAGATCATGCGCCAGGGAATACCCGTTGCGCGCGCCGTCTACGTAGATTACGCCGATCACCAAGGAGTCGGCAGGCAACGGCCGTCCCGGAACCCAGGAGGATGACCCGCCCTTCTGGCAGCAAAGCAGGCAGGCGGCAAGCAGCAACGGCAGAACAACAAGGCGCAGTTTAATCACTTTTCACTCCAATGTGTCCGGTCAGAAAACATCTGTGAATAAAATCATATCATAAAATAATATATTGATGCGGGGGATACAAGAAAAATAAAACAACGCGGGGGCAGGCGCATTCGCCCGTCCCCGCGCCGATACTGCCTGACACGGCTATTTTATTACTGGGTGAAGGTGAACGGATAGGTTACCTCCGTCACGTCGCCGGGCTTGTCGATCTTGTCGAATACCCAGCTGCGCACCCTGCTCACAACCGTAGTCTCAAGGTCTGAATCGCTCAGCGTAGACGAGACCATCGAAGCGAAGATCACCCTGCCGAACTCGTCTATCGAGAACTTGACGGTAACCGTGCCGCTCAAACCAGGCTTGTCCTTCAGGCGCCGGCTGTAGGCGTGGCGGAGGGCCGCCATGTTCTGCATAACGACGCGCTGGATGCTGGCGCGGCTGCGCCCGCCGGTCAACGACCCCTTATTAATGAAGTCGGGCGATGAGACATTGAGTTTGCCGACTGTCTTGAGGTTGAGGTTGCCGCCGCCGCCCGAAAGGCTGCTCATCAGGTCGTCGATACCGCCGCCGCTGCCGCCGAAGCCCGAGCCGTAACCCGAACCGTAACCGATACCGGCTACGCCCTTACGCCCAACGCCGCCGTCGCCGCCGGACTTGAGGCCGCCTACGCCGGAGAGGATAGCGTCGATGTCGGAGGCGAAACCGCCCTTGCCGAAGATGTCGGCGGAGGCCACGCTCTTGCCCTTGATCTGGCCGGAGACGATGCCGAGAACGCCCATCTGCGTAACGCGGGCCCTGGGGTCGCCGCCGCCCGTAGATGCGCTGACGCCCTGGCTCTTGGTGGGCTTAAGCTGCTTCTTGTCGCTCTCGACCTTTTCCTTCTTCTGCTCCTCTTCCTTCTTCTTCTGCTCGTCGAGCTGCGCCTGGATCTCGTCGGCCTTCTTGAGCGTTATTGCGCGCTCTTCCGGCATCCTCTCGAAGAAGTCCGTCGCAACCTCAACGGGGACGTGGGCGCTTATCGCGAGGATAGCCGCCACCGCCACGATCATGCAGACGCTCTGGATGTTCCGCATCCTGCCCGACTTCTCGAAGTAGAATACGTCGGGGCGCGACTTGGCCGCCGCGGCGTACTCCGCGTCGGTGAGGATCCTGCCCGGCTCGTCGGACTCCTCGTCCTCATCCCTCGCGGAGGTAGACGTGGCCGGCGCGGCGGCAGCCATTGGGGCGGCTGCGGCGTACCCTGCGGGAGCCGCGGCAAAAGCGGCGGCGGCAGGCGCGGTTTCCTGAACAGGAACGAGCTCCATCTCGGCCCCGATGGCGCCGAACTGCGCGCTCAGCCTCTGGGCCTCGTCTTCGTCCGCCTCCTTACGGATGCAGATCGCCTTCTGCGTGATGGCGTTGTACACCACGTCCGGCGGACTCCCCGACCAGCGCGCAACCTCAGACGCAATACCCGACGCCCTCTGCGGGTCCCCGCACATTTTAATAAGGATCTTGTACTTCATAATTCTACCCTCCAACAAAAGTTTATAGTGATAGTAGCCGTTTTCCGACGCCCCGGTACGCCTTTTTCACGTCTCTACCACTTAAATACTCCGAGCAGGGCAAAAGTGCCACTCAAAATTAAATTTTTTTAAAAAAAAAGTGAAAAAATCATTTTTCGGCGAAATTGGGGCCGTTTTGGCCGTTTAGTGGGGTATAATCAAGATCAATATCTTAACAGGATAATGTTTTTCCGCCTCATCGCGCAGACGCGGGGCGCGAAAGGCCACGGTACCCGCTCTGCGCGCCTCCTGCCAACGCGCCGTCAAAACATCATCCCGAATAGCCTTTAAAAATTCCCTGCACTATCAACATCCATTGTGCCGGCCACCGTCCCGGCGCTGTCACCCGCCAACGTATCAACAACAATCCCGTCCTCATCGTGATGCGTCGCCTCAATCGTCTCGATGAACGCAGGCACCAGAATAAGCATCATGGGCAAAATCACCAGCAGCGCGGCGAGGATAAAGACCGATACCGGCCACTTGCGCTTGCCGCCCGACCGCCTGCGCGACCGTGCGATGCCGTGCGCGCCCGAATACATCTGCGCCAGCCTCTCCGCCATGCGCGACGGCGGGTACTCGGCCAAAATCTCGGCATCGCTCGCCCGCAGCGCCTCAATGCGCGCGCGCAGCTCCGCGTCGGTCTGCTCGAGCGCGGCTATCCGGGCCTGCTCCTCCTCCGGCAGCGCGTTTAAAAGGTACCACTCCAATTTTACGTCGGAGATATAATCCTGGCTCATACGCCCTCCAGCTCCTTTAACGTGTCCCGCAGGGCTTGCAGACGTTTGCGCACCCCGTTTACCGACATCTTGACCATCTGCGCGGTCTCCTCAAGCGTAAATCCGTCTACCAGATGCAGCACCGCGATGGTGCGGCTCGACTCCGGGTGCTTGCCGAAGAGTTTTTTTAGAACGCCGCGGCTCATGTGGCGCTCCTCGTCGTCGCCCGCGCTCGCGATGCGCTCTAAAAGCGAGTCGCCGTCTGATACCTTGTGGCGGGTCGAGTAGCGCTGCAGCTCCTTCAGGCACTGGTTAGTGGCCATGCGCCACAAAAGGCTCACCGGGTGGCCGGCGTGGAGGAGGTCCTGCTTCTCGTGCACTATAATAAAGACCTCCTGGGCGGCGTCCACGGCGCGGTCGGTGTCGCCGAGCATGCTGCGGCAGCGGCGCAGCACCATAGGCCAGTACTTCCTGAAAAGCTCCGCGGCGTCCACGGCGGCGTGGCCGGCGCCGTTTTCCGCAATTTCCACATTTTCCGCTTCCATACTTCTATAAATAATATATGCGGCGGGAAATTACCTCAGGAATTTGAATTTTCTGAAAAAATAACCATCCGGTCCTATGGTTTATGTATATTATACTATAAGATTACACTATTAAATACTATACCCGCTCCGTTCGGCGGCATCACGGCTGCCGTGCAGACGGCGGTTAAGGCGCTGGAAAGCGTTAAGGTCATACAGTACGCCGAGAGCCTCGGCGGTACGGACAGCCTTATCACCTACCCCATGCCGCAAACTCACGCGGAGATACCGGAAAGCGAGCGGCTGGCGCGGGGGATAGACGGCTGCCTGCTGCGCCTGCCGGTGGGGCTTGAGGCGGCGGATGATTTGATTGCGGATTTGGAACAGGCGATGGGCGGGTAGGGGCGTGGATTGGGGCGCGATGCCCCGCCAATATTTCGCGTGCGTGTTTTTAGCATTATCTTATTTGTAGAGCGGATCTGGATTCTCAGGGTCAAGTTCTTCACGCCAAAAGGGGAGATTTCTCCTTATGTCATCGTAATATTCACGAAAAACCACCTTATCGCCGTCTGCAAACTCAAATGTTATAATTAAATCTTTTCGTATGAAATTTTTAAGAGGAATATTATTTGAGCGCTTTTTGTTTATTTGATTCATAAACGTTTCCGTTATGTAAAATTTCCGTCCGCCACGCATGTATACGTAATAGGGCGGTTCGACAAACGATAATACAATATCTAACATATTAGTTCCATCATCTTCTTTAGGTGAAGTTATACAGGCATATCCGCCGCTTTGATGCCAGTATGCACTAACAAGCCTGTTGATATCTAATATTTCGCGGTCCCGATGATAAAATCTCTTAAGCGTTACTACCGCTTTTTCTACAATTTGGGCAGCTGTCCACGCTTTGGCAATTTCCTTCGCAAGTATTTCTCCGTTGTCTTCGTCTTCCGATTCATCACTTGAGTATGCGTTGAGGCTGCCGCCTGCCGGCGCGACGGCACTACCGTTGTCCTCAACGCTGCGCGGGGGGATGGCGCCATCGTTGCCTTGGCCGGTATCTTTTTTGTTGCAGCCGCACAGCAATACCATCAGCAGCAGGATCGTAACGGTTCTCATTTTTTACCCTTTACACAGCGCACCGAACAGCCGTCTACTTCATTGCCGTCGTTAAAGAGGTCGTCTCCTTGCCAAAGAATCTGTCGATACCACGACGACATTGCTTTCCCATCGTTGTAGTTGACGCTCCACCACTTGGCGGACAGGCCGATACTCATGAAGATGCTGCCGAGGTTGGCGCGTCCCATGTGAATATGCATCTCACCGCCGGGCAGGGCCGAAAAACCGAAATCGTCGGTACCGTTGCCTGCATAATACGTGCCGTCACCGCCCGTCCCCTCTTTCCAGCCGGTTTTTGATTTAAGCGTCTTACCCGCTTCCGACCATGAGCGTTCATAATCATGCCGTCCGCCAACTGCCAGAGCCAAACTATCCCAGTCATCGCCTGTTGACAGACGCCACCCAGTTGGGCAAGCCTTCAATGCCGTTTCCCACGCATAGAGCCTGCCGTATTTTTTGCAATTAGACTCGTCATTCTCATAACACCACGACGTACCCGTCTTGAAATTCAAATTCTCCGCCATCCACGTCAAGTTACCTATTTTCACGGTACGGTACTTCTTCCCGTCCCGCGTATCTGTAAAACTCCCGGCGGTACCGGACTGTGCGTAAACGTTCTTCTGCATCCCACCCGCAGCGATTACCGCGAGGGCCGCGAGGGCGAGGAGCGTTGTTGCTGTTGGGCGGTGGATTTTGGGGGGTGTGGTCATAATTGTAATATACATTATGTCTGGGGCGTGTGGGGAGATTATGAGATGGGCTTGATTTCGGGGGGCGGGATAAAAGGGGGCGCGCCCTGTGCCGCAAAAGGCGCGGATCGGGGCGGCGGGGCGCAATTGCTGCGCTATTGCGGGGCCGCAAAGT